>JAISCO010000203.1 GCA_031265535.1 Spirochaetaceae bacterium
AAAATCTTTTGCATCGGATGTTTTTTTTGAAGTACGCCAGCCTATGGCAAGCATCAAAATAAGGTAGACCGCAAACGCAAAAATTATTCCGATTGACCCGCTCATGATTTCTCCTAAAAATAAGCTACAATCAGTTTGTAACATCCCAGCCGTGTATTCAACCCCCACCATTTGCCATGGAGGCACATGCGCTCCGCGCCGGCATACCAAAAGCGGACTTTACTCCGTGCCTTTGGGACGAAAACGGCACTTTGCATACGCGCCTGCCAGCCATTTGCCATGGAGGCACATGCGCTCCGCGCCGGCATACCAAAAGCGGACTTTACTCCGTGCCTTAGGGTCTGAAAACGGCACTTTGCATACGCGCCCGCCAGCCATTTGCCATGGAGGCACATGCGCTCCGCGCCGGCATACCAAAAGCGGACTTTACTCCGTGCCTTTGGGACGAAAACGGCACTTTGCATACGCGCCTGCCAGCGGGTTTTCATAAGCTCCGCGCCCGCCAGCGGGTTTTACACGCTTCGCGTTAGCGTATTGCCGCCATCGCAAACTTGTTTGCGCCGTTGGCGGCAGAGCGGCGTTATAGTCGATAACGGCCACCAGCGGGTTTGTCATTCCTCATTCCTCATTCCTCATTCCTCATTCCTCATTGCTCATTCTCAATTCTCAATTCTCAATTCTCAATTCTCAATTCTCAATTCTCAATTCTTACCTTTTCCCTTTTCCTTTTTCCACACTTTCAATATGCCGGCGGCCCCCGCCATAATCAGGGGGACGCTCCCGGAATAAACGCGAGCAAGAGTATAACGGTAGAGGTAAGGGCCGAGGACGGGACACCCGGCAGCTACACAATAAACATATTCAGGGATGGCAGTAACATCGTTTATAACGCGGAAGGCGGTATAGCAAATTTAATACGAAAAGAGGGGGCTTTTACGAAATCCACACGTTTATGGCTGACCCAGGCACGCCGTTAGGCACTCAGAAAGCGCACACGCTTGCTTTTACCACTAGACCGGCGGATAACAAGGTAGAAGTTCTTGTGGTCGCGGGCGGCGGTGGCGGCGCCAAGCGCAGCACCGGTTGGAGCAGCAGCGGAGGCGGCGCGGGGAGGTTTGTCTATCATCCGGCGTTTAATGTGGCAGATAACGAGATTTGGGGGAGTCCCGGCACGATAAGCGTAAAGGTTGGGGCCGGCGGCGCCGGCGCCGGCAACGTAGGATATGGCGGTACCGGCGGCGATTCCGAGTTTATCCGTGGCGACGGGTACAAGATTATCGCCAAAGGCGGAGGGGGCGGCGGCTACGGCGGGTCTAACGTGCTTGGACTAGCGGGCGGTTCTGGCGGCGGAAGCCACAATTCGAATGAAAATCCTCCAAGCCAAAGAACATCCGCGCTAGAGGGGACGGTACCGAATGAGCCCGGGGTGTTGAACCTTGGCAGCGGGGGCCACACATGGAACGGCGGCGGGGCCGGGGAAGGCTCCGGCGGGGCCGGCATAGGCACCCAGTCCGCGATAAGCGGGGAATCTAAGTGGTACGCCGGCGGCGGACATAATGGCGCCAACGCGGGCATACAGTATGGCGCCGGCAATTCAGAGACCGCCGAAAGCGGCACGGGGGACGGCGGCGGCGCGGGCCCGAGTCCCATCACCGGCACAGCCGGCGGTTCCGGCATCGTCATCGTGCGCTGGCCATGGGTTGAACCGGAAACCCCGAAAGACTAAGATCACCCTGTTCTGACTTCATACGGGCACTTTCAAGACCTTGAAAGTGCCCGTATCAAAGTACCCCCCCCCCCCCCACTCGACCAAGTAAAAAGTAAAAAGGAATAGTTAAGAATTAGCAATTAGCAATGAGGAATGAAGGAAAAAGTAACAGGTAAAAAGTAACAGGTGTCGCAGATTACACTGATTTTTGGGGTATCGGCGCTATAACTGATCGGAGCGGGCGTAATTCGCGGACTTTTTTTCTTCACCGAACTCGCATTAAGAAACATGAATCCTTAACTTGTTGACAGTGGCGCCGCTGGGGGGTGGCGGAAGACCGCCGTAGGCTGGCTGTAGACAGCGGTCTTTAAACATTTATAGGCAACAGTAAGTTTTTGGGGCCTACGCCATGCTGCCACATACTTACACACGCTCACTGAGAAAGCGTGCCGTTTTTGGGCGGGGGTGTGACGATGAGGCACCGGTTTGCGATTATGCAGGGAAACAGCGCCCCCCTTCTGAATTGAAAAATAGCCACAAATTAACAATTAGTAATTAACAATTAGCAGTGAGCAATTAGCAGTGAGGAGTGAGGGAAAAGGTAAAAGGTAAAAAGGAAAGTAAGAGGGAGGAACAATTAGCAATTAACAATGGGCAGTGAGGAATGAGGAGTGAGGTTGATAACAGTTGCGTATGCCAATCGCCCTTGCCTTACTAAAGGCAGAGGTTGAAACCCTACTTCCGGGACGCTAACGCGGAGCGTATGTGCCTCCATGGCAAATGGTTGACATGGGGTGTGTGGTGTGAGAGTATAGAATTAATTCTATGGAGTAAAATGAAACCGACTTTAGTAGTACTTGCGGCAGGTATGGGAAGCCGCTATGGCGGAATAAAACAGATTGACGGGGTAGGGCGCTATAACGAAACATTACTTGATTACGCGACATTTGACGCCCGCAAGGCCGGTTTCGGCAGCGTTGTGTATATCATACGCAAAGACATTGAGTCCGCGTTCCGCGAACGCATTTTTGACCGTATCGCAAAAAATTTTGATGCCCGCTATGTATTTCAAAGCCGCGAAAGCCTATTGAACGCGGCTCAAATTGAAGCGTCAAAAAACAGATTAAAACCATGGGGGACGGCGCACGCCATATTGTGCGCTAAAGATGCCGTTACGACACCTTTTGCCGTAATAAATGCCGATGATTACTACGGCCGTGCCGCGTTTGAAGCGCTTGGCGGCTATCTTTCCGGAATTTCCAACGACTGCGTAGAACACGCGATGGTCGCTTATGTACTTGGCAACACATTAAGCAAAACAGGGTCGGTTTCACGCGGCGTGTGCGGCGTAAAAGACGGTTACCTTCTGACTATACAGGAACATAAAAAAATCAGCTATACAAATGATAGAATCGTAAGCCACGCCGACAGCAAAATTACACTTACCGGCGACGAGCCTGTTTCCATGAATTTTTTTGGGTTTTCGCCCGCGGTTTTTGACACATTTTGGGAATCATTTGAACAATTTATCGAAAAAAACATGGCGAATGAAACTGCTGAATGCCTGCTGCCGGAATGCGCCGACACCATTGTATCATCAAAAAAAGGTAAAATACGAGTCTTTACATCGAAAGAAAACTGGTTTGGCATGACATATCCCGAAGACCGCGATATTGTCCGAGCCGAAATCGCTAAAAAGATAAAAGAAACTTATTATCCCGAACGCCTTTGGGGACATGAATAGACACGCGGGGGGGGGGGGGGATTAAGCCCGTTTGAAAAAGACTGTCGTATCGCATGAAAATTGTGTTTTTACCATGATGAACATGATAAACATAATGAACACCATGTTAAAAAAAATTATAGCCTGTATTTGCCTCGCGCTGGCCGCAGCCCTGCCGCTTTGCGCCGAAGCGCCTTCTCCGGCAGAACAAATATTTGTATTGCCGGAACCGTCCAATACAAACGCCCAGTCCGCTGTCTTTGAGCGTCCGCTCAGAGTGCTGCAGACATCAATACCGCCGCGCATAACGAGCCAGCGGCATGACCGTCTCCGCTTTCCCGTAATATCAACAATATATGGCATGAATGATCCGTTGACGGAAAACTACATCAAGCGTTATTCCAACGCGTCCGGCCTGCTCTGGATAAAATCGGTAATGAAAAACGCCGAACCGTACCTAGCCTTCATCCGAAACGAAATTGAACAGCGCGGACTTCCGCCGGAACTTCTGTATCTGCCGGTCATTGAGTCAGGCTATGTCAGCACGGCTAAAAGCTCGTCGGGGGCATTGGGACTCTGGCAATTCATGCGTAACAGCATCAGCCCCTATATGATAATCAGCGAATACCTTGACGAGCGCATGGATTTCTGGAAGTCAACGCATGGGGCGCTCTCAAAACTTGAGGAAAACCACCGCAGCTACAACGATTGGGCATTGTCGCTTGCCGCTTACAACTCGGGGAGCGGCGCGATAAGCCGCCTAATCAAACAGACCGGCATAAATGATTACTGGCTTTTGTCGGCAAACGAACACTTAAAAGCTGAAAGCATACACTATGTGCCAAAGTTGATAGCCGTCTATTATATCGTGTCAAACCCGCGTAAATTTGGCCTTGATATTTCGTGGAAACCTATAGAAACCGAATGGACGCTTGTGCCCGTCAGCCGCCAAACCGACCTTCGCCTGCTGGCGGAACACGCCGGGGTTGATAAGGACGATCTGATAAATATGAACCGCGAGTTGTACAATCATATCACGCCGCCTGTAGCGTATATGCTAAAAGTAAAAAAAGATGACGCCGAAGCGATTAAGGCTGTTTTTGACAATACCGATATAAAACTCATAAATAGTTATTATTACCATATAAAATCAGGCGATACATTGTCTGTTCTGGCTAAACATTACGGGGTAAGCGTAAATCAAATTTTGTCTCAAAATCCCGGTATATCCCCCGGTTCACTGCAAATCGGAGAAACTATAAGCATCCCCGCCTTAAAAGACGTCCCACCCTATACAAATACAAGTACGCCGCCGGAAAGTACAAGCGCCGTAAGCGCCGGAAAACAAACGGCACAGGATATTCCGTTGACCGGTGTTTGGACAATTAAAGAAGGCGATACCCTGTGGTCTATAGCCCGTTTACACGGCATTTCGCCTGAAACTTTGGCAAATGCCAACGGCATATCCCTTTCCAGCACCCTCAGCATAGGCCGCAAGTTAAAAGTCCCTGAATTGTAAAAGGAAAAGGGGAAAGGCAAGAAGGAAAAAGTAAGAAGGAAAAAGTAAAAATTAGCAATTATCAATTAGCAATTAGTAGTTGAGACGGTTTCAAATAAAAAGGGGAAGCGCATTTATCTTAAAGCGTTAAAATTTTGAAGTTTATGATGAACTTTTTGTTACGGCTCCCCCTCGCTACAAAGGTTTTGCTTTGCAAAACGCTTTTTCGCTACCCCCACCCATTATCAATGAACTTTTTCGACGCTACTCCCCCGCCAAAAAACGGCACGCTCTCCTAGCGTCGTGACATCTTTCAAACTGTGGGTAGCGGTCTCAAGACCGGAAGAAGAATATTTACCTCAAAGTCGAAGAAGGAAAGAGAAATGAGCAATTATCAATTAACAATGAGCAATTAAAAATGAGGAGTGAGGACTGAGCAGTGAGGAGTAAAAACTTATTCGCAGTGGGGTCTAATACCATCGCTTGCCTTGTTTGCGTCCCTTCAGGGCGAGGATGTTTATAAAATTCTTCATGTATCAAAAAGCGCGGGGCAAAGGATCATTGCTTGTTTAATCGCTCATATTCCATAATGTCCCTTAATTGCCGCCGGAAATACCTTTTGAAATAAGGGCTAAGCTGCTTGTAAAGGTCAACAATTTCCTGAATTTCGTAATCCGGGTTTTCATCGGCTATCATCTCTCCGGTCCCGTTTTGGAGCCATTCCTCGCTGATGCCAAAGGTAACGGATATCAGTTTACAAACCCGTTCTGTTACCCGCTTGTCGCCAAGTTCAAGAGCAGAAAGAAATCCCTTGTGGATATAGATTTTGGCCGCAAACTCGGCCTGGGACATATTGAAATGCTTGCGGACCATCCGTATACGCTCGTTAATTGTAGACATAAGATCCTGCCCCTTAAAAATCTTAAATTTTGGGGTTTACCCTAATAGCCTTTCCCAAAACTTCATTTTTGGGGGACCTTGCTTTAAGTTTACTATTTACATTATAGATTACTGAAACCTCGAAATTTTGGCAATGGAAACTTAATCCCGGAACTTGCTTGCGTTGACAAATCTTCTTTGATGTATTAAAGTATCTTCTTAGAGGATTTTTATGAAAGGAGAAAGCCAAAAAATTGGAAATTTACCCTTTGAACTCACCCAGGTAAGCGCTTCGGCCCGGAAACACCTTAAAATCCTGGCCGCCAGCCTGCTTCAGTATCATAAAGATTTATCGTCAAGGGAACCGGAAGTATTTCCGCCGGAGAGAGGCAAGAATGGGGGGCAAGAATGAGGACAGCCATTATGATTAAAAACATCACTTTTTTCTGCGTTTTAACACTGATTTCCGCGGTAAGCGCCGCCTTCGCCCAGGACGCGCCGCTCTGGCTTACCCGGCGCGGCGCGGTCTATCCGCCGGATCAGTATGTTGCCGGGGTGGGGGAGGGGAGCACGGCGGACGAGGCGCGGACAAGGGCACTGGCCCAGATTGCCCAGTTCTTCCAAACCAAGGTAGGGGACACCCGGACGCTCCTATACACCTACAACGATGCTTTGGGCGCGGCGGCGGCGGAACATACCCAGACCTCTCAAAATACCGTTATCAGTTCCGAGGCGGACTTTTTCGGCGTGGAGTTTGCGGACATGTACCGGGACAAGACCGGCGTGTATCACGCGCTGGCCTATATCGACCGGGAGGAAGCGGGGAAAAAGTACGACGCCCGGATACAGGCCAACGCCCTGGCCATGCGGGAATTGCTGCAACGCTACGCAAACACCCCAAACCCCCGGTCGGCAATACAAAAACTGATCGGCGCGCGGCAGCTTGCGGCGGCAACGGCGGAGTACGCGGATATGGCGGTTCTTTTGAACAGCGCGGTTAGTTCCCGCTATACCGCGCTGCCCGCCATTGTTACCGGCATCGACAGCGCCATCGAAGCCAATAAAAAACGCCTTACCGTATCCATCAGTCTTAACGATGAGTCCGCCCGCGGCATCGCGCTTAAGACGGCGGAGATACTGCGGCGGGACGGCTTCCTTCTTGCCGACACCGGTGGGGTCTATACCGTTTTTATCAACTTCCAGGCCAACGAACAAGAAACCAGAAACTACCGCACCGTGGAGCCTGTGCTTGACATTGTTCTGGAAGCCCAGGACGGCGCGCCGCTTTTAAGCTACCAGAAAAAATACCCCCTGTTCCGGCATGTCACCCAGGGGGAAGCCCTACAGCGGGCGCTGCGGAACATTGAGCAGGATTTGGCGGGGGAATTCACACGGGACTTAAAGGGGATAGCATGGTGAAAGTGAGTGGCAATTAGCAATTAGCAATTAGCAATTAGCAATGAGGAGTGAGGAGTGAGGAGTGACAACAATTAACAATGTGCAATTAGCAATGATGAATGGGGACAACAATGAAAAATGATTATTCATTCGCGTTAATCAGTGTAATCAGCGGCTAATTAACGAAAGGTGTTTTATATGAAAAAAATCATTATTACGGCGCTGATTTTTACGGCGGGGCTTTGCTTTGGGCAGCAGGTAGTGGTTGCGGTCTTTCCGTTTGAGGCGAGGAGCGGGACTTCCGCGGATGACGCGAATACCGTTACGGAGGTTTTTAACATAAAACTACAGGCAACGGGCGCATTGCGGACGGTGGGACGGAATATCGTTGACAATGTGATAAAGCAGGAACACATCTATCAAATGAGCGACATTTCCAACGAAGAAAAAACCGCGCAGTTAAAAAAGGGGCTTAACGCCGACTGGGTGGTGTACGGCGTGGTTACCAGGCTGGGCAGAACATTTGTCATAACCGCGACGCTTATAGACCTTAACACCAACGAAACAATGGGCGGCGCTCCCATGCA
>JAISCO010000185.1 GCA_031265535.1 Spirochaetaceae bacterium
TTTATTCGGAAATGCCGATATTGCCTTCACTTAATGATCTTATATATGCGGTCATTTCCAAAATATCGGAATATTCCCGTTCTACATTAATCGCGGGATAAAGTACATGCCCCTTCAAATCACCATCCTTTATAGAATCCGGATGAGTTGGATAATACAATATTTTATATTCGTCCCTTTCTCCTACAGAAAAAGACAGGTCCGGAGATACGATTAAGTATTTATATTTGTAAGGGAAAAGACCGTCTGATATCCGTGTCGTATTTGCGTTAACTATATTATCAACCGATATTTCAATCCCCACAAGTAACAATTCCAAAATTTCCTCTTTGTTTTCATTCTTTAAATCTGCAAAAACAACAAGCTTGTCCTTTGATATTCTTGACAAATCAATAGTGTCTTGCGCCGAAACACCATTTTTGCCGCAAAAAAACAATAGAACCGCTATACAAATAAGTCGCCGCATGACTGCCACGATCCTTAACACACCCCTCACCCCCACATTTAATTATCAAATGAAATTCGTTCGCAGAGTATGTTGCCAAACATACCATAGCTTGTTGTTAATCGTATCATAATTAATTTTTCCAACGCAATATCCTTTTTTATTTGAGCAATCCATTCTTGCTCAAGAACATTTTGAGATATGTCAAAAATATAACACAAGTCATTGTTTATATTATTTATATCTAATACTGTTATATCAAGAATTATATTACCCAATCTAAAATTGTCAAATCGACATTGTTTTACATTATAAAAAACAAGTTCTCTTTTTTCGTTCGAATTATATGGGTAATTTATTGATAATATGATATTATTTTTATCAACTACAGAAATTCCTGTAATTAAATTATCATGTATTGTTTTAATATTTAGATGCATACTAATGTTTTTCATAACTCATTTATCCCCATCTCCAGATAAAATTCATCGAAGTACGTCATTCCGCTTTAGACTGACAATCGGCATCCTCTTCATCTTCCTCTTCCGCATATACCTGTACTTCCAATTCCGCTCCTAACTCAGAGGTTTCCCGTATGAGTTCAGGTGATAAATTGAATACATAATGTTTTTTTGAAATAATGGTTATACAACAACAGACCGTACCGCCAACTGTATAAAATTCCTTAAGAAATCTTTTATGCCGCAATAAAAAAGCATTTGCCTGTTCTATAACATATTCTAATTCGTCATCATCACTTAGAGGCAACTCATAGACAACAAATGTTTTTTTGTTTATTACATGATCTAATGGCTTCCCCCTAGGCGGGGTGAACTTTTGTCCGGCAGTCTGTTTGCCCAAAGGAGCGGCATCAATATTAACGGCTATATCTTCTGCCGCCATTGACGCATGCCGAAACTTGATAAACAAGAGGGATTTATTTTCTTCCAACTTACCGATTCCTTTATTTTGCCAATTCTTCCCAAGTCCCCAGATCTACTGGATTGCCTTCTTCATCACTTACAATAACATGGCCGTCTCGGGATATTCCTGTCCAGTCTCTTGGTCCTTGATCGGCATTTTGTTTGATTCGTTCTATCTGACCATGATTTAGACCATATTGGTCAATGGGCTTTGTTCCGGGTGGGGCATCGAACCGGCGATTTACCATAGATCCACTCATTAGGGAACTGTGATACCCAGAAATCTCCCCCAATGCCTAATATATGCAGAAATTCATCGCTGTCTGAACAAAAGAAAAAATCAACAATTAAGTCTCCGGAAAAAATAAGCCTGATATCATATTCATTCAATTCCATCATAGTAATAAATTTTTCATTAAATAGCGGTGCTATTTTTTGTGTCTCAATATCCGTATCTTCCACGATTTGGCGAGAACCTGAAATTAATTTTCCTTCTTTAACTATGCGCCAGGCCGATATATATGTTCCTATTTCCCATTCTCCATAATATTCAACCCGGCTGTTTTTACACAGATTTTTTACTTTTTTGCCAAGTCCGACATGAAGGTTTTTATAAGGATCTACTTCCACCCGGCAAATCGGGAGTTCCTGTAAAGTCATTAAAATTTCATTAGGTATCGACATTTCAAATATCCTTTATTTTTATGGAGTCATCCATTCCTGGTAATAATTCAGGTTTCCCGTAATCACTATAAACTGATTCAGCATCTTCTTTTAATTGCTCCTCTGTTCTATCGGGACCTTGTTTCATGTCATGAAATTCTCTTCCCGCATCTTGTCCAAGATCTCGTTCTATTTGTTTTCTCATATCAATTGCCTTTTTTTCTGAAGCAGGCTGGGCCTTTTCCGATTTACCCCGCGCTTCCGTAGCGGTTGGGGTTGATTGTGAGGAATTGATGACTTCCAGCGTTAGGGCCGCCCCTATTTGCGCAACACCTGTCGCGACAAGTGCTGCCGCGGCGGATAATGTCACGGGGTCATTCCATACTCCTAATCCAACCGTTACGACGGTTTCGAAAATGGTCGCGGCGCCTAATAAAAGCCCTCCGGCAATAAGACCTATACCGCGGGCAATTGCTGGTTTATTTGCAGCGTTTTTATCACTCGCGCTTACACACTGCAATCCCAACGGGTCAGTGTAATTCACCGGATCATTATTGACATAGGCGAACCAGTTGGTCCCGTCCCTGACAGGATCAACCGTAGTGAACCGGGCCGTCTCCGGCTGGTAGTCACGGTAGCCGTAGTTGTATAAGCCCGTTACCGTGTCATAAGGCTTGCCCGTGTAGCCGAAGTTCACGCCGTTGCTGAAGTCCCCATTGTACGGCTTGCCGAAAGCGTCGTACTTGTACCTTTCCTCAAGCTGTCCCCACTCGTTGGAGACACCGCGCACACTCCCCAGCACATCCTTGCCCAAATACGCCGTCCCGCCGCGGGTGTTCGCTCCCGCGCTCCGGCTTACCGCCACCGCTTCCCCCCTCCCGTACAGGGTCGCGCCCGTTCCGGTATACCGCGCCGTTACCGCCGTGTAGGCATCTCCGTCAATTCGCTGCGTCCTTACCCCAGTTGTCTCTTCGCCTCCCAGCCACCGGTAGCGCGTCCCTACAGCCCCCGTGATTTCCTGGTACTCTACCTCGCTGCTGAACTTCGTCGTAAATGTCCCGTTGCGGAACGTTACCCCTTCCCGCAACGCCTCGAAAGTAAAGCCGTCGTACAGCGTCCTCATCGCATCTCCGCCCTCGTCCTGTGCGATCGTCCGCCGTCTGTATACATATTCAGTTATTATTCGACAGTTGCCTATCTTGTACACCACTTCTGAATTATCATTCATTTTTTTTATCCCGATTTATTTTGCATAATATTTTTTCCATGCATGAATATATAAATATAACACCTGTGTTCGCAAAACAAAGCATAGGATCGGTTTTTGAGAAAATGGTTATATAAATAAAATGAAAAATAAAAAAGATTTCCGTATAAAAAAGAAGGATAATTAAACTATGCCTGATTTTTTTCGAGTGTTTTCCAAATAATTTTTGCTGTAAAACACCAAAAGGGAGAATAATAACTGATAAATAACCTGCACCGGTTAAAACACATATATTTGCCATCCATTCTTCTTTTAAAGCAGAATCACTTTCCAAAGCGAAAACAACCATTAAATACCCCCATTGAATTGCCATAAAAATTCCGTTTAAGAAATCAATGTTTTTTAGACCCCATGCATGAATTTTTTTCATTTTTTCCCATCCCCGTCGTAAAATTCAATAACACTTGTATAACCCATATAAGAACCGCCGCCGATAGCCGTATCAAAAGTCACTTTCGTATCTTTCGGGTTATTAATATCCTGTGTCAACCCTAATCCCACATGAACCTCTGTAACAGCATAAGGCCCGGCAAAATTCTGTATTGTTCCAGACGTACTGGTTATGTGGCTCGCTTTACTGACTCCTCCCAATAAGGCGTTGGCGGCGAAGGATAAAGGCGAATCAATATTGGCAGAAAGACCAACTCCAACATCACCTGAAATAGCCATGCCTCTATTCCCTGCCGTATCATAGACATAAGACAGAGTTACATTTCCTCCGGCAACCATTGTTGCACCGAAACCTGCCAAAGGTACCATATAGGCGGTCGAAGTATTAGCATTTTTATCATTTGCTTTCAGTCCCCACAAATCCACATAATTCACCGGATCATTATTGACATACGCGAACCAGTTGCTTCCGTCCCTAACCGGGTCAACCGTGGTAAACCGGGCCGTCTCCGGCTGGTAGTCGCGGTAGCCGTAGTTGTATAACCCAGTTACCGCGTCGTAGGGCTTCCCGGTGTAGCCAAGGTTCACGCCGTTGTTGAAATCCCCCTTGTAAGGCTTGCCGAAAGCGTCGTATTCGTACCGGTCTTCAAGCTGCCCTGTCTCCCCCGTACTGCTCCGCACGCTGCCAAGCACATCCTTGCCCAGGTACGCCGTCCCTCCGCGGGTGTTTGCCCCCGCGCTACGGCTTACCGCCACCGCTTCCCCGTTCCCGTACAGGGTCGCGCCCGTTCCGGCGTACCGCGCCGTTACCGCCGTGTAGGCATCGCCTTCGATCCGCTGCGTCCTCACCCCGCCGACCTCTTCGCCACTTAGCCACCGGTAGCGCGTCCCTTCCTCCGCCGTGCCGTTTGCCGACGGCGCGCCGGAGGAATACCGCGCCGTAAGCGTCCCGTCCCGAAACGCCGCACCTTCCCGCAGCGTCTCGAAAGTAAAGCCGTCGTACAGCGTCCGCACAGAGTCCCCGCCCTCGTCCCGGCTTACCGTCCGCCGCCCGAAAGCGTCGTATCCGTAGGAACTGGCGGTCCGCGTCCGACCCGCGTGGTCAGTTACGCTTGACCATGTCATTCGGTTCGCACCGTTGTACCGGGACTCAGCCTCGCGCCGCAGTCCCTTTTCGCTTAGCAGGTTCCCGTCCCTGTCATACGTATACGCGATATCGCCCTTCCTCGCCAGCCGGTTCTCCGCGTCATAACTGTAGGCTATGGTCCCCCACGGCGTAGTCTTCGCCACTCTGTTCCCGTTAGCGTCGTAGGCGTAGGTCTCGCGCCACATTGTCTGCGCCGCGCCCACCGCGTTGCCCCGGAAAGCTCCGGCGCGGTTCAGAACGGCCCTCAGCGCCGTTATTTCGCTCCCGTTAAAGGTGTACCGCTCGGGCTGTCCCTTGTCAGCCGTAAAAAACAAGCCCGCTTCCTCCGCCTCTTTCCTGTCCGCTTCCAAGGTACGCTCAGAGAACGGGCTTATTTCTTTTATCTTCGCTAGACTTGCGGTTGCTGCTTTCTACCCTTGATTCGCATTGTTAATTGTTCTTCATTGCTTCTTGCGGGAAAAAGTCAAACTGAGCGCGTCAAGCAAGAGACCGGACAGCGCGGCGGCTATCACGGTCGCGGCTGTCCACGCAAAAAGCTCCGGTGTTTCAAGCTGAGCCTTTGCCATCTGCATACCGGTGCCAAGAGCGGCAAGAGGCTGAACAAGAACTTCGGCGGCGACAGCCACTTTCCAGCCAAGCGACAGTCCGCTGTTAAGGCCGGCAGCCAGGAACGGAAGCAGGGCCGGTATATAGAGAAAGCGAAGTTTTTCCATGCGGCCTAAATTATATGCTTTAAAAAGTTCTACCAAATTGGGGGATACGGATTTGACGCCCGCTATAGTGTTTGCCGCTATAACAGGAAATACCATCAGAAAGACGGTAAAAATGGGCGTTTTTTCGGAGCCAAACGCCAAAAAAGCAATTAAAATGACGGACATAACCGGGGTAGCGGCTATCACCGAAAAAAAAGGCTGCAAAAAGGCTGCAAAGCGCTTATCAAGCGCCGCCGCGAGGCCGGCCAGCACGCCCAAAGGTACGGAAATCAAGAGGCCCAGCAGTAAACGGACGGTGGAAGAAAAAAGCGCGCGCAAAAACCGCTCTGTTTTAAGCAGAGCGAACAATTTTTTTACAACAGGAAGGGGCCCCGGCAGAATGATTTCACTGCCGGTAAGCCATGCCCCTATCTGCCAAACCATAAAGAAACAGGCAAGCCCCCCTAAAAAATTTAATGTGCTTTTGTTTTTAAGACCGCGTGTCAAAGTTTTTGCGCCGTCCGCCGCCGCAGCTAGTAGTAAAAATTATCAGCGGGCAGTTTTCCGCCTATCGAATCCGGCGCGAATTCCAGCAGTGTTTTATACAAAGCGGTAAGCGCCGGACGCGCCGCCTTTGCTTCAATAAACGCATAGTTGCTGCGCGGAATCGATGCCGCCGCTGCCGCCGCTTTGATGCCAAGTTCATGTTTTTCGACCAAATCCCCCGCTTCTGCCGGGTGCGCCGTTACCCATTCAATCGAATCTTTTACCGCCGCCAGAATCACTTTGACCGCCTCGGGATTCGCCTTTGCGAACGGCGCGTCAAGAACCAGCACGGTGATTGGATAGTTTCCCTGTCCTTCGTATTTGTCCCATTCAGCCTGAATATCCCCAACTTGTATCAAATT
>JAISCO010000268.1 GCA_031265535.1 Spirochaetaceae bacterium
CTGCTTCTGGGATGCCGGCGCGGAGCGCATGAGAACCCGCTGGGAAGTAAAAGGTAAAAAGGAAGAAGTAAAAATGAGCAATTAACAATGCGGAATGCTGCCAGCCGCGTATGCAAAGCGCCCTTGCCTTACCAAAGGCACAGAGTGAAGACCGCTTTCGGGACGCTAACGCGGAGCGTATGTGCCTCCATGGCAAATGGCTGGCGGGCATTGTTGAAAATAATGTTTCGGCATAAACTGTTCTCTGCGAAGAGGATACATGATGAAAGAAGCAAAAAACGGATATATTCTCGATTTTATTTCCGGGCAAGAAGTAAAAGCAACGACCGAGGATGTCGAAGCAGTGCAGATTTTCGCCAGACAACTGGTTGAAGACTACGGCTATCCTAAAGCCCATATTCAAACAAGGCCGCAGTTCAGGGTTAAGGCAAGGCCCTCTGACATCAAAAAAGAGTACCCTGTTGATATCGCTGTTTTTTCCAGCGAACAAAAACAGGAAGATACTGTTTACATCATCATTGAATGCAAAAAAAAGACAGAAAGGACGGCAGGACGCAGCTTGAAGACTATTTACGATTTTCAAAAGCCTTTTTAGGGGTTTGTTGCGCTTCGCGCAAAAAACATCAAAAAATCGCCGATTAGGCGCCGCCTATCAGGCGATTTTACCTTGCTCTCTTCCATCGAACTAAAGCTTCGCAGAAGCTCAGGTTCACAGCAGCCCATAAATCGTGGTTTTTCGGCAAATCACCGTAGGTGAACAGTGCCGCAAAAATCCACAAGTGCAACAGGCTGCTAGGCGAATGGAGGCTAAGCCCTAAGGGAGCGGAGGCGTAAACAGCCCCGTTATGTGCCGTGCCAAGCCCCGCACAATGGCCATTTTAATTTACAGGCACTAGATACTTTCGCATTTCATGCCTGATTTCACCCAACGAAACGATATTTAATGTATCATTTGTTGTATATGAAATTTGTAAATTTACATTTTTGGGCAGCGCATAACGGTTCCGGCCGTAGCCCGAGCCGCCTCATGACGGCGTCCTCAGCATAGCTGTGGCGCGTAAACAGTCCTGTTAGGCGAAGTTAAATCTTTCTTATTATTTCGCTATTTTTCTTTTCAAATTTTTTATTGTAAATATTTTGTTCAGTCGTTTTCTATATTTATATATCAATATCATAATTATACATAAAATTGTTATATTAAAAAATGAATATATATAATTTATAGCAAAGATACTATTTTTAAATATTACATAACACAAATGGCTTAAAATACTTTTTATAAGGCTCAAACTTGTGCCAAATACTATAAAATAAATTACTAATGATAGTAATATGATTTTATAGTGTTTCCTTATATATTTTATTGATATTTTAAAATAATGGAAGTTGTCATAATTTATATATTGTAGCGTTACTATAAATGCAAAAAGTGTTGTTGTATATAGTATCGCAAATACTTTAAAGAATATGCTCAAAAAAGATAAAATAAGTATGGCTGAAACAATTGCAATAATTGTTTCCAATTTGCACTTTCTTGAATATTGCAAATTAATATAATTTATTAAAAATGAAATAACATATATCCTTAATAATATTTCGACAAATGATGCGAGAAAAATATAAATGTGTTTTAAATTTACAAAATTTCTACTGACTTCCGAAATAATTATGATCAATAAGAATATTGAAAATACTATTATGTTTTTCTGAAACGCTTTTAAAATTATTGAAATTTCTTGGATTAGTTTACTTTTCACGTATAATTCTCCATGTTTATATAGTGTATATTATATACAAACAAGTGTCAAGATTTTATTTCGTCTAACTATGCCATATACGAACTTTTCGTATATAACGGCTATTCAGCAGTGACTCCAGTCCCCCAACGGAGACACTTGTGGAACTCTTTCTGCCTTGTACGGCGCTAATGCCCGCACACGCATACGTCTATACTTAACCCTTACGGGATTAAAGCCTGAACCGGCGGTCCCCGGTTGCCTTTCTTGTTGCTGTTTTCTATACGCGCGGTGAAATATGTCTTGCCGCTGTTGCCGTAATCTAATTCGATTACGGCATTCTTCATGATGTAAAATGATTTGCGTAAATATTCGGGGGGGGGGGGGGACTTGCACATAAAAGAGCATTTGGAAGCAATTAAAATGGATATTCTCGCGCAAGCCGCCCATGGAATTGATATGCTCATTGTTGAGTCACAAAAATGAAACTGTCGCGCGGTAACAAAAAGTTCGCTGTTAATGGGTGGGGGTAGCGGAATAGACCGGAATGGAGCGCAGCGGAATGAGGACTATGTAGCGAGGGGGAGCAGCGTCGAAAAAGTTCATCACAAACTTCAAAATTTTGACGGTTTATGATAAATGCGCTTCCCCCCTTTGTAAGAAAGTAAGAGGGAAGAAGTAAAAAGTAAGCAGTTTTTACCTTTTCCTTTTTCCCTCTTCCTTGTTAAATCCACTGGTGGGCGCTTCCAGCCGCGTATGCCAATCGCCCTTTTCGGACCCGGCGGCACGGAGTAAAGGCTGCTTCCGGTACGCTAGCGCGGAGCGCATGTAGACCCACTGGTGGGTGGCGGGTGGGGGGGAAAAGAATTAGAATGAGAGGTATGGCAACGAAAGCAGACCGAGCGGCGCTGATACGGCGGGCCTCGCTGACAGCGTTATTCGGAAACCTGGTATTGGCGGCGGCTAAACTTAGCGCGGGGATAATCGCGGGCAGCCTGGCGGTAGTCGGGGACGGCATTGATACCTCAGTAGACGCACTAATAGCGGTAGTACAATTATTCATCGCCCGTGTTACGGCGCGCCCCGCCGACGCGGAACACCCGTGGGGACACGGCAGAGCGGAAACCATAGGAACAGCCGGCATCTCATTTCTGCTGTTTTTTGCGGGATTCCAACTAATAGTAAGCTCCACCGAAAACCTGTTAAGCGGAATAGAACGCGAAGCCCCGCAAAACATCGCGATTATAGTAACACTAATATCCATAGCGGGAAAACTTCTGCTTGCGCTTAACCAGTACCGGCTGGGCAAAAAATCAGGCTCCAAACTACTCGCCGCGAACGCAAAAAACATGGCCGCCGACGTAGTAATTTCGACAGGCGTACTCGCGGGGCTAATCGGCTCAAAACTATTCAAAGTCGCCTCCATCGATTCAGCCGCTGCAATACTAATCGGCATCTGGGTCATACGTACAGCCATCATCATTTTCATGGGAGTAAACGCGGAATTGATGGACGGCGGAGCGTTAAAAGAACATTACAAAGCGGTTTTCGAGGCGGTACATTCCGTCAAAGGCGCGGGAAACCCGCATCGCACACGCATAAGGCAAATAGCGGGCTTCCTCGACATCGACATAGACATAGAAGTAGACGG
Organism: Spirochaetaceae bacterium; assembly: GCA_031265535.1. Lineage (GTDB taxonomy): Bacteria > Spirochaetota > Spirochaetia > Treponematales > Breznakiellaceae > JAIRMY01. Next base: position 3,388 of record JAISCO010000268.1, read on the forward strand.
ACAACTAAGCGTTCATGCGGCCCACAACATAGCGACACAAGTTGAAAACGCCATACGCGGCCGCCTTGAAAATGTCTTTGACATAGTGGTACACGTTGAACCGGACGGAGATTTTTCAAGTACGGAAAACGAAGCCTACGGACTCTCCGAAAAGAGCGTGCGGGCAGAGGAAGGCAGCAGCCTGTTTCATAGGTAAACACGCGGATTAAGGAAATGCGCGAATAGAAGGCAATGGAAGCGGAAAGACGTAACATAAAATTGACCATAGCGTACGACGGCACGGATTTTTCTGGCTGGCAGCGGCAGGCGCGGGACAGGAGCGTTCAAGCCGTCATAGAATACGCGCTGTTCAAAATCCACAAAACACATACGACACTGAACGCAGCCGGGCGGACGGACGCGGGCGTTCACGCGGCGGGACAGGCCGCTAACTTCTACAGTCCGGTCAAGCGCATGAACGCCCAAAACTACATCCCCGCGTTAAACAGCATACTGCCGCCCGACGTGCGGATACTGAGCGCGGCGGAAGCGCCGGAAAACTTTCACGCCCGATTCGACGCCGTTTTGCGCCGCTACCGCTACCATTTTATCTGCGGCAGACAGGCGCTTCCGCACGAAAGACGCTATGCGCTGCAATTATTCCGCCGCCCCGACATAGGCCTTTTGAACGAATACACCCGCCTGCTTTACGGTGAGATGGACTGTTCATTTTTTGCGTCCCCGTCCGATTCCGCCCTGCAAAAAGGCGGCTCCAGCTGCCGCTTCATACATCAGGCATATTTTACCGCGGCTGCGGACAGCTTGATATTTGAAATAAGCGCAAACGCCTTTCTTTGGAAAATGGTACGCTCAATCGCCGGCACACTGCTATTCTTCGAGTCTCGCCGCGTAACGCCGGCAGCTTTCAAAGAATTACTGCTTTCAGGCGACCACAAAAAGGCAGGCCCCACCGCTCCGCCTTGCGGACTTTTTTTATGGAATGTTGAGTACAAGCGTTAAAATACTGTATGCTGATGAGCGTGTCATTAAAAAATAACACTATGAAACAGGCTGCTGTTTTCGCGTATTTTTTTCTTGCGCTAATTTTTCAGGCGGGTTTTCAGGCGGGCGCGGAGGAGGAGCGGGAAAATCTTAAATTTTTGCTGGAATTCTCGCCGGACGCCGTAATACAAAACGAGCCGTTCACGTTCAATATAATCGTAAATTACCCTGACCCGGATGAAATATATATAGAGCCGCCCGATTTTCACGATGCTTTCCGCATGGAACGCCTGCGTGTCGAAACACGTTTTGTCCTCGATAATCCGCGTGAAGGTAACCGGTGGACGGTTTTTGAATTCCTGCTGACGGCGGTCGAGGCGGGAACGCAGAAGCTTGATCCTTTTCAAATCACCGTGTTTGAAGAAATTATCATGACTAATCCGATTAGCGTACAGGTTCGGGAAGAGAATCCTAACACTAAAATTTCGCTTGCGTGGTTTGGAGAAAATGGCCGCTCCGGTGTGTATCCTGTAAGGACCGGCGATTCGCGGGAACTTGTGCTGCGTGTAACAAATTGGGGAAAAACCGCCTATCCTGCCGTTCAATTACGGATAGAAGCTCCGCAAAATGCTATAATCGAAGAGCTGCCGCTTTCCAAGAACGACCGTGACGCCGGTATAGTTTTACGTCTGCAAATTATCCCACTGGATGAAAATCCTGTAAATATCAATAAACAAATTGCTTATTATGAAAAAATTCCAATGGAAATTCCGCCGTTACAGGTAAGCGTACTGCCTGCCGCGGTCATAGTACAAACTGATGAAACCGGTACAACAAACTATAGCAAAACGGAACTCTCCCAAACAGTACCCGATACACATAAAATTGCCGCCGCGCCGCTTTCTGTTTCTTTTTCCGTGTTGATAGATAATAACAAAAACATTTTTGCCCCGTTACGGGCCGGGGTCGACGCTTGTATAAGTGAAGCGGCGTTTTTTTGGGCGCAAGAGCGTTACGCCGCGGCTCTGGCGGTATTGCGGCGCGGGGAATCTTCACTTGCCGCGGGGTATGCCGTAAGAACGGCGCGCATTATATGTGAAAACGCTGTCGGGCTGCCGTCTTGTCCGAATGAATTATGGCTGCCGCGCCGTCCGTTGTTATTTATTTTTATATTTTCAGCGGTGTTTTTTGTATTTCTGTTTTTTATCAAAAAGATATGCCGTGTTTCTTTTGTTTTCCGGGCCGCGCTTTTTTGTGTCTCGGCAGCCTCGTTTTCGGTACTGCTTTTTTCGTATAATTATGTGGAAACGAGGGCGGTGCTGGGGCAGTGCGCCGCGTATCCAATCCCCGAAGAAACTGTCAAACCTGTCGTATATTTTATGGCGGGTGAGCCTGTGCGTATCCGTTCAAAATCCGGCGGCTGGGTTTATGTCGAAGCTCTTATACAAAACGCTCATGAAAAATCCGGCTGGATTAAAAAAGAAAATATGAACAACTATTGAAAAGTAAAAAGGAAAAAAGTAAAAAGTAAAAGGGGAAAAATAACAGATAAAAAGTAAAAGGGAAAAGGTAAAAAAGTAACAGGGAACAAGTAAAAAGTCTTCTTCCTTCTTCCTTCTTCCTTTTTCCTTCCTTTGGCGGGCGACAAAACTCCGAACGCCGCTATCGAATTGAACGCATCTCCGCCTCCAGCAATGGCGCAAACAAGTTTGCGGCGGGAAGGTGCAGGCTTCCAGCCGCGTATGACAATCGCCCTTTTCGGACCCGGCGGCACGGAGAAAATGCCGCTTTGGGTATGCCGGCGCGGAGCGCATGCGCCTCCATGGCAAATGGCGGGTTGCATAATTTTATAAAACAGTTGTATATTAAATACAAGTTTTGGGACTAAAACTACAAAACCATTATTAAAAAATGAACCTCCCTGTAGCAAGCGCACTTGCCTTGTTTGCGAAGGGGCAGGCACTCTGCGAATGAGAGAAAGTTAAGGAGATTTTATGGCACAACGTCAATTTCAGACAGAGGTGAGCAGGCTGCTTCACCTTATTATTCATTCATTGTATTCAAACCGTGAAGTTTTTTTGCGGGAGCTTGTATCTAACGCATCCGACGCGCTCGACAAACTCAAGTATCTTTGTGTCGCCGATGAAGCGTACAAGGGGATCAACTTTGACCCGCGTATCGATATTTCGTTTAACAAGGAAGCTAAAACATTGACGGTGGCGGATAATGGTATAGGCATGAACGAGCAGGAACTTGCGGATTCGCTGGGTACTATTGCCCGTTCCGGGACAAAGGCTTTTATTGAAAAGCTTGAGGCGGACGCTAAGAAAGACAGTAATTTAATAGGGCAGTTTGGCGTTGGTTTTTATTCGGCGTTCATGGCTGCCGGTAAAATTGAGGTTACAAGCCGCAAAGCAAACGACGAACAGGCTTGGAAATGGTCAAGCGACGGGAAAGAAACATACGATATAGAAAGTTCAAGCCGCGATACACAAGGGACAACGGTTTTGCTGCATCTAAACGAAGAAGGTTTAGAGTACGCGAACCGCTGGTCAATCGAAGATATTATAAAACGGTATTCAAACCACGTCGCTTTTCCTATATATCTTACCTATGATGAAAAGGAGTGGGACGACAAGGGTAACGAAAAAGGGAGCAAAACAAAAACAGAGCGCATCAATTCCGGAACAGCTCTTTGGCGTAAACCAAAATCTGAATTGAGCCCCGATGATTATAATGAATTCTATAAACAAATTTCCCACGATAATGAAAATCCGCTTTTGTATATACATACAAAAGCGGAGGGTTCTCTTGAATATACAACGCTGTTTTATATACCCGCGAAAGCGCCGTTTGATATGTTTCACGCGGATTATAAACCGGGTGTAAAACTATATGTTAAGCGTGTTTTTATAACAGATGATGACAAAGAATTGATGCCGGTTTGGCTGCGTTTTTTGCGCGGCATAATCGACAGCGAAGATTTGCCGCTGAATGTAAGCCGTGAAATATTGCAGCAAAATAAGGTGCTGATAAACATAAAAAACGCTTCCGTAAAAAAAATACTTTCGGAACTTAAAACAATTTCAGAAACTGATAAAGAAAAATGGAATATGTTTATTTCTGAATTCAACCGTCCGTTGAAAGAAGGTTTGTATTCGGATTGGGCAAACCGCGACGCTATTATGGAACTTGTCCGTTTCAAAAGCAGCGCTGCTGACGGCTGGACAAGCCTTGCGGAATATGCCGCCCGCATGAAAAGCGATCAAAAATACATTTACTATATTTCAGGCGGTGATGAAAAAACGCTTAAAGCCTCTCCTCTGCTTGAATCGTACCGGGCAAAGGGCATAGAAGTTTTGATAATGGACGATGAGATTGATGATATTGTCGTACCGCAGATTGGACGTTACAAGCAGACCGCGGCGGATGCCTCGAAAGAATGGGAACTGAAAGCGGTAAACCGCAGCGGCGCGGACGAGGAGTTGGGTGAAAAACCTGACGGCAAGACGGAAAGCGACGCGAAGCCGATCATCGAAAAAATCAAGAACGCGCTTGGCGAGCGTGTAAAAGATGTAAGGCTCTCGCGCCGGCTGCAAGATTCACCGTCATGTATTGTGTCGGATGAGAACGATCCGTCTTTGCAGATGGCGCAGATGCTTAAAGCCATGGGGCAGGGCAATATACCGGATGTAAAGCCTATACTTGAGGTAAACCCCGTTCATCCGCTGGTTGCCGGTCTAAAAGACACGGAGGACGCGCTTGTAATAGAAGATGTCGCAGCCGTCCTTTTGGATCAGGCGCTGCTGGTTGAAGGTGTTAAACTCAAAGAGCCGGCCGATTTCGTAAAGAGACTTAACAGGCTGCTTTCGCGCAAATGATAGGATTTTAAGAGAAATGCCGCTTATAAAGATACTGTTGTTATTGTTTATTGCCGCGCTGCCGCTCAATGCCATGGGCGCCGCCGCGCCCGGCGCCGCGTCCGGCGCCGACAAAGTGGAGGCGGAATACATGAAAGATGACGGCAAACAGGTAACCGTCAGCGGGACTGTACGCATAGTCGGCAGTATGCCTTTTACTGAAACTGTTATAAGCGACAATGACGCCGATTGGTTTATTGACAAAGAGGAGCAGCTTAAACTTGCCGGATACGAAGGACAAACAGTTACGGTAAGCGGAAAGGCGCGTTATACCAGTTTGGTACTGGCTAACGGTGAGCGGGCAGGTGTAAGGCGCGCCCTTACAAATATAAAAATACTGCAATAATGCCGTCCCGGTGCGGAATGGTTCACCGTTTTATAGTTTTTGTGCCTCATGCTAATGTATGCGCGGAATTTAACAAGTACCGCCGGACATTATTCGCCTGCGGATACGGCGGGGCATATTCTTTTCCCGCCGCGTCTCCTATAGCTCTTGTCAAAAAGCCTGCTTCCATATCTGAATTGAAGAGCATGGCGGCGCTTTTTAGGCAGCGTTCTTATGACGGGGCCGCCGGCGGGAAAATGCAAACGGAGTTGCTTTCATCAATATATCTGCCGGACGGAAAAATTATCACCGGACCATGTCTTTCTATTGACGCGCCGCCTCTCCCGGAAAGTATAACATTGATTGAAAGTTTTCCAAAGCTGATACTAGGCGCCGGCATATTTTCTGTTCCGCCGGTATTGCCCCAACTTGCCCCTCCGCTAAAATTCAGCGCCGCCGCCCTTGCCAACATGACTTTCCAAGCTCTGGGCTGCGAGGCTTCATACTCGTGGACAATAGGCGCTCTGCAATGGCTGCCTCCGGTGAACAAACGAAGTCGAATATGAAGCTCCCCCAAAACTCCAGTTTTGGGGAAATAAGCCCCTCCTTCTTCCTTCTTCCTTCTTCCTTCTTCCTTCCTTCTTCCTTCTTCCTTTTTCCTTGATTTGCGTTTGCTTCGCGGTAAAAAATGGGCGCGGCTTACAGCGCAGCCGCGCCCGCGGTAGCGGCGGTTTGCCGTGGAAAGTCTTTAGAAACCACCCCGCCGCATCCCCGCCGTGTGGGCACTGTTCGCAATGTCCACACGGCGGGGCGCAAGCGCGGGGCTTGCAGCCCCGCGCTTGCCGGTCTGTAAGGGACTTAAGCCCTTACAGACTGTTTGTTAGTTATGGACGGCCAAATATCAATATTGAGCCGCCGATAGAGGCGCTGCCGCCGTCCTTTGGTGTACCGTCGTTAATGCCGATTGAGCCCTGAGCTACGCTAGCCTTCGTGGGAAGGAAGACGGCGCTGCTTACGATTACACCGGGAACATCCGACTGTGTGCCGACTGAACCCGCCGCTACCGATTCGGCGCTACGGATACCGTCATCTACACCAGCAGCTAACGCCAAACTGCCGACCAGCAGCGAGCCGCCGGCCGCCGTTGCGGTTCCGGCAATAGTGCCGCCCCACGCAATCTCACCCGCCGTGACGCTGCCGCCGCCGGTAAGTATAAGATTGCCGCTAAACACGGCAATCGAACCGGTGCTATTTAAGTTAATGTTTGCGTTGGTAATCGTTGCGGTTTTGTCATTTTTTACCGTAAGGAATGTCGATTCGCTTTCAAGTTCATAGGTCAATGTCGGTCTATCGGATACACCCGCGATGCCGGTCGCGGTCAGGATGAACCCTTTGTCAGCCGACAGGGTGCCGGCCTTGTCGCCGATTGAATAGTTTTCACTCGCGATTGAGCCTTGTCCGCCTAAGTATACGCCGGTTTCAGCGGCAACTTGAATAGAGTTGGCGGTCAAATTAATCCCATTGTTGCCTACCGCAAAGGTGCCTTGGCCCTTGCCGTCTACGGTCAGTTTATTGGCGTCAACGGTAAATGAAACGCTGCCGCCAAGCGCCGCCAGGGTGCCCGCGCCCGTAAAAAATGTGGGAGTAGTGCCACTGGTGAAAATTATCCGGCCATTTTCGTCAAGAACCAGGTTGTTGCTGCTGCCGGTAAAGGCAAGATTGCCCACTGAAACACTGCCGGTTACCACTTTGGCGGATGTAAAAGCCGCCTTTTTAGTTACCTCAGCGGTGTCCTTAAATTCAACTTCGCCGAATGTCGCATCGCGCAGTACGTTGAGGGCGCCATTGAATGTTACGCCGTCGCCAAAATTGCCGTCTCTAAATATGGTCAAATCGTTGGCAATTTGACCGCCGTTAATGTCCGCGCTGATTGCCGAAACCGTGCCGGTGATAATGGACTGCGCTGCGTTAGTACCGCCGGTCAGCTTGCCGTAAACGGTGAGCGCCGCGGTTGAGGTGATAACCTTGTTGGCGCTAAGCGTCAGATTGCCGCCTACATACAGCGTTCCCGCCGGGACAAAATCTGTCGCTCCGTTAAAGTTGCCGAGTAAGTATCCCGTTGTGCCGGATGCTCCTATGACCAAATCATCGTAACTAGCCGCCGCGGTGTGCCAGCCCACGCTTTCACTGCCGGCGTATTTGTTTTTGCCGATTTCGCCGAAGTTGATCCCGAAGGTATTGCTATCCTCATCGTATGCCCCATCAATGTAGCGGCCCTCTTCGTACGTTTTTCCGATTACTACGGCGCTGGTACCCGCAATGACGCTGGTGGCCTTGCCGTCCCAATCCAGCTTGCCGCCGGATGCTACAACAATTACGGTGTCTTTATCCACCTTAACCGTCTGCCCGTTCACGTGCAGGGTCTTGCCACTCGGGATAATCACAACGCCGCCCTGTAGGTCAGTCTCATCCTCCAGGTAAACATCAGGCGCGTCCTGGAAAGACAGCATGATTTTTTGAGCGCCGGTGAGCGTGCTGCTGTACAAGTACCCCTCTTTCGGACCGGGTACGGGATAGCCGCTCCCATCATCCGAGTCAGAAGAGCATCCGAGCAGCGCCAGGGTCAATGCCAGCGCCGCAATCAAAAAAAGAAAAGACTTGTTTTTCATAAGTCCTCCTTAGAAAAATCGTTCGGGCTTTTTTTTAACCCGAACGTTCGCGGTAATCCGCGGCGGAAAACCACGTCTGCGGTTTTCTGCCGCGGGTTTTACCGCGCCAAAAGAGGACCCGGGGCGCGACGCGCCCCGTTATAGGCATTGAAAGATTTTACCTTTACGGCTAGAATCTAAATGCTATTTTTCCCCCTGCCCACGGTGTGCTTCTGCTAAAAATACAACCGGGACAGGGGGCCCTCTTTTAGATATATAACATTATAGCATGGGGGGGGGGGGGGTATTGCAAGTGAAAACGCACAGAATTTCAAAAAATCCAAATTTTTTTTTAAAAAACGGTTTTTTTCTGGTTTTTGGCAAATTTTTTGTATTTTTTAGTTAAAAAAGGAAAAAATTAGCAATTAACAATGAGGAATGAACAATTAACAATGAGCAGTTAGCAGTGAGCAGTTAGGAATGAACAATTAACAATTATCAATGAGCAGTTAGGAGTGAGGACACCACCGCTATCGAAGTGAACGCCGCTCCGCCGCAAGCGCGCAAACAAGGCAAGCGGCTGGGGGTTAGATCCCACTGCGAATAAAGCAAATTTTGACTTGCTGCCGGGTAAGGTTTGTAACAAAATTGTAAAAGTAAAACTGCCGGACTTAAAGCGCCGCCACTATTGGCGCAATACCGCCGCATAATGAAAAAAGCCC
>JAISCO010000351.1 GCA_031265535.1 Spirochaetaceae bacterium
TGGCAAAGACGCAATACAGCTTCACCGATGATCCGACCGTGCGCGGCGCACCGCATGACTGGACGCTGACCGTCCGCAATATCAAGATTTCCGCAGGCGCGGGCTTCATCGTCGCGCTCACCGGCGAAATTATGACGATGCCGGGCCTTGCGAAAGAACCGTCCGCCCAGAAGATTGACGTTGATAACACCGGCAGGATCTCCGGACTGTTCTAGTTTTTTAAGAAAAGGCTTTTACCTGAAAACCGCCTCTCCAATGCGGAGAGGCGGTTTTTTTTAGCGGGAGAGTTTAATACCACTACAGATATTTTTTATAATCCGATGAACCTCCTCGCCCCAAGGGGCGAGCTGTCTTGTAAGCGTTGCATTATTTAAGAGGCTCGTTCTGTAAGGAAATTATTTAATTGTGGGGTTTACTACCATTTTATCGTTATTATTACCGAATCTAACCGCCGCAAGCGGCGGGGTATTAAACCCCACTGCGAATAAAGCGGTTTTATAAGCAAAAAGTACGGAAACGAACATAAGTATCAATTCCGTTATCCAGACCCCGGCAAGTCTTCCAAGCATCAAGCCCGGAACGCTCAACAAGTATGTGAGGGGGCCCTTGTTGTCAACAAAATCCATGTATGGGAGCTGCCCCCGCGTTATCCCCTGGGCAATGGTAATGTAAACAGATGAGTCTACATGCATCCGCGTAAAAGAAACCGGGTTGTAGCTGGAAGGGAATACAAGCGCAAGGCTGAGCAAAAAAAGTCCGGCGTAAATAATTATGTCTGCTTTATTTTGTTTGTCGACCGGCACGCTGCCTCCTGTATTTAGCGGTGTAAAAGCCTACTTGCGGATGAACAAAAAATAGCCGTTTTCGTCCGATAGCAGCCTGTAATCTTCGTCTATCAGTTTATAAACCGGCGCGTACCAGTCCGGCAGATAATCGTAGCGGAGATCGTCCGCGCTGAATACCGCTATAATGGCAGGTTTGTTTCCAAATATATCCGATAGAAATTTTTCGCGGGCGCCGGGAAAAATTTGGTCGATGCCTGCTCCCTGGTAGATGTATTTTGACGCGGCCTCTCTTTTTGTAAAAGGATAGATGTATCCGCTTCCCAGCGAAATTATTTTATCACCCGGCATTGTATTTTCATCTATCATTTTGCCTGCTCTGATTAATTGCGCGCCGGAATCGCTGTAAAACATTTCCGCTAAATCATCAAGCCATTTAGCTAAATATTCCAGAAAAAAAACACAAAGAAATAATACCAACGCGATATTTCGTTTTTTCACGCCGGAAAACGCGGAATAAACAAGTTTAACAAAAAATGTAAAAGCAGGGATAAAAAAAGGAATAAGAACCAAATTATAGTGGCTGCCGCCGCCTGAGAATGAAAGAAACAGTAGCATTAAAATATACGAAACTGTATATCCCAAATAGAATGAAAAATCATTTTTCTTGTGGTAGACTTGTTCGGAAACTTCAGTTTCCGAACAAGTCCAGTTTGTTATAAGCCAGAAAACGCCCATAACAAGAGGAAGAAAAGAATATCCCCTGCCAAACACAACAAAAAAGTTTTTTGCGGTCTGTTTAATACTGGAAGCGTCGCTGAAACCTTTTGCCGCCCCGCCGTATATAACTTGGTCAAAAAAATCATTCAGAATTCCGTTCAGCTTCAAATACAAAAATACAGGAACGGCAATGATGATAATTCCGGCGCAAAATCCCAGCACATATTTTACAAGCGGAACAAAACGGCGTTTTATTATTGATTCAATAAAAATAATTACGCAAAATCCCGCCCAAAGGGGGAACATATTTAATCTTATTAAGACAGCGCAGGCAAAACAGGCGCCCAGAATAAGCAGTTCGGTTAAGCCAATGTCCCGTTCCGGTGAAAAATAATACTTTGTAAACAAGTAAAGGGAAATCATTAAAAAAGGCAGGGAGTATTCTTCCGTACCGGCGGAAACACCAAAGAATGAATAAAGTTCTATAAAACCGCATACGGTTCCAAGTAAAGCAAGCAGTTTATTGTTTGAAAAAAACAAAGCGGTTTTATACGCGAAAATTACGGAAACGAACATAAGTATCAATTCCGTTATCCAGACTCCGGCAAGTCTTCCAAGCATCAAGCCCGGAACGCTCAACAAGTATGTGAGGGGGCCCTTGTTGTCAACAAAATCCATGTATGGGAGCTGCCCACGCGTTATCCCCTGGGCAATTGTAATGTAAACGGATGAGTCTACATGCATACGCGTAAAAGAAACCGGATTGTAGCTGGAAGGGAATACAACCGCAAGGCTGAGCAAAAAAAGTCCGGCGTAAATAATTATGTCTGCGTTATTTTGTTTGTCGACCGGCACGCTGCCTCCTAAAAACTATCAATTTTGCCGTTATAAAATTAATTATCATACCGGCGAGAATCCCGCAGGCCTGCGCGATTGTTTTATACGGCAGCGCAATATGCCTTAGCACCGTATTCATAACAAATATGTTTACGGCAAGTCCAAGCAGGGCGAAAAATATAAACGTAAAGAATTTTTTTATCGAAGGCGGCGTTCCGCGCGTATTTTCGACGAATGACCATTTATGATGAATGATATAATTCTGCGCTCCGCTTATTAAAAAACAGCCTATGCTTACCGGTATCGGGGGCAGTCCTAAAATATCAACTAACAGAAAAAACAGCGCAAGGTTAGTGATTGTGCCGAGCCCGCCGGTAAGCGCGAATTTGAACATTTGTTCTACGGTATTTTTTATACGAAAAAATTTAATACGCCATACGTCAAGCAGTGCCGTTATAAAATACGCGGACGTCATCTTTGATACACCCTTTGTTCTGTCGGGAAATATAACCGGTATTTCGCATATTTTGCAGCCCGCGCGGAATGCTTTGTATTTCATCTCAATCTGAAAAGAATATGCGCGTGTAAAAATTGACGTAACATCTATTTTTTCGAGTGCTTTTCTTGTCCATAAATTGTAACCGCCGGTCCAGTCTTTTATGCCGGGCGTCAACATAGCGCGGCAGTAGAGGGAAGCGCCGGCGGAAATGATGTTTCGCGCAAGGGAGCGCTTCTCTATTCCCCCGCCTTTTACAAGCCGCGAACCTATCACCACATCGTATTCGCCGGCTTTTGAGAGTATTTGCGGAATGTATTTTGGGTCATGCGAAAAGTCGGCGTCCATCGCGAGCATGGCGGCGTAGTTGTGTTTTAGCCCGTATTCAAAACTTTGCAGGAACGCCGATGCCCCGCCCTGTTTTCCGGGCCGTTTAATTATGCTAAGGCGTTCATTGTATTTTTGGATGAGTTTTTCAACTATGCCGGCCGTTCCATCGGGCGAATTGTCGTCAATAACAAGTATATCCGCGCCGGCGGGCGCGGCGTCAAAAACCGCGGTTATGAACGGCGCTATATTTTCCGCTTCGTTGTAGGTAGGAATACAAACAAGTAAATTACTACCCCCACCCCACTCCGTTCCCAGGCAAGATTCAATCAGTGGGTCACGCCGTTTTTGATTCATAGTATATATATCTTATACAAAAACGCGGCAACAATTTCTAGTGGCCTGCCGGCAAGATTCGAATTTAAAAAGTATGCTGACAGTACTTCTCCCCAAAATATATCAAATTAAGGTAGGGGAAGTCGCGGCAACTACGTTGCCGACTCATGCACCCAGCCCTGCGGGCTTCCGGCATTTCAGCAAACTCCGTCGACCCAAAGGTTCGCAACAGTCCATAAATCGTGGTTTTTGCGGCAAATTGAACAGCAAAACCTCCAAATGCGGCAGACTGCTAAATCACTCCGCGCCGTGCGCCAACTCCGTTGGCGCACATTCCCACGCCTCCCTCCACCCGCATTTTTGCCAGTCTTGAAAACCTCCGGTTTCCTTTATCGGGCCGCCAAAACGTCACATACAGCCGGAACGTTAGGTGACATGGGTCCAAAAAATGATGTGTATAAAATATTATACACAAAAGGACTATAGACTAAAAGAAAAAATTATGGTAACTATTCAGCAGGGATATTTGAAAAAGTAACAAAATCGGGCAATTTATTTTGAAATATAAGGTTCACGGCTTTACTAGCCGTTATTCCCTGTTTAAGACAGGTGGATATATAACTGCGTATCCGGCAGTATATCTTCGCTCCTTCCCAGCTCCTTAAACATCCGGATATCTTCTGCTGCACTTTCATCATCCTCAAATCCCGCTCCGCCTGATTGTTCGAAAATGGCACTTCCTTCACCGTCATAAACCTCAATACCTCATCCTCCCGTCCCATAAGCCGTTCAAGCAGATTCCGGCTATTCCCTTTCGCCGCCCGTCTCCGCTTCCCCGGCGGTTTCGGTTCAGGTTTCGGACATTCTTTATCCCCCTTCCTCATCAACACCCGGTATTCCTGCCGGACTTCCTCCCGCCGCCTATCCCCCAGCTTCCCTCCGGCCTTATCCACTTCCCCGTTCAATCCCTCTAGATACTCTATTACCTTCTGCGCCCACTGGACCTAGCCCCATCTGGTGGACACAAAGATAAGCGTAGAATACAACAGAAGAGGAGAAAACGATGGGAAAGAAAGACAAAGAACGGCGGGTATACCCGAAGGAATTCAAAGCCGAAGCGGTAGCACTGGCAGAGAAGCATGAGAAACCGGTAAGCCAGGCAGCATCGGATTTAGGGATCAACGAAAAACTGCTGTACCGGTGGATACAGCAGGCCCGGGGA
>JAISCO010000253.1 GCA_031265535.1 Spirochaetaceae bacterium
AAACGTGCTCCCAGTGACGGTCCGCCTGGAGTAAAGACTATTTGGTTAGGGTTAATGAAACTCTACATCCTTCTGGCATACAGGAAGTACCTCTCATGAATCTGTGGGTCAAGTGTAGATTGTGCGGGGGGGGGGGGGGATTTAATAAGTGAACCGAAAATACCGGCGAATAGTTTTCTTGCGCTGACGCTCATGGTAATCCTCCAATATAATTATACTGCATGGTAATGCGTTTATCGTCAATCCCACACGAAAAATGAGCCACAAATTACGCGAATTAACACGAATTATTGAATTTAGAACAAAAACCTGAAGGCAGCTATCAACTTGAACGCATCTTCGCCCCCATGCTAAGTAAAAAGTAAGAAGTAAAAGGTAAGAAGTAAACATTAACAATGCAGGCAGCCGCGTATGCCAATCGCCGTTTTCAGACCCGGAGGCACGGAGCAAAGGCCGCTTCCGGGACGCTAGCGCGGAGCGCATTGAAACCCGCTGGCGGGTATATTATACTGGGCGGGATGCCTGCAAAAAAATCACGCCGTTTGTACATTATTGGAGCCGGTTTTGCCGGACGCACACTAGCCAATGAAATACGCGGCAAGGCGGTATTTGGGGAAGTAGTCGCGTTTCTTGACGATGACCGCGAAAAAATCGGCCAAAACTTTGACGGCGTACCGGTTTTAGGCCCCATACGCGATGTGGCGCGCCTGCTTAGGCGAAAAAGCGCGGACGAAGCGGTCATAGCGATGCCCTCCATATCCGGCAAACACCTGCAAGACCTGTACGGCATACTCAAAAAAGCGGGCTTTGAGCGCATCCGCATACTGCCCGGCATATCGCAGATCATTGAAGGAGACGCCCACCTAATACAGACACGCTCAATCAACCTGCAAGACCTGCTGGGACGCACACCGGTTGCCATCAACCTAAAAGAAAGCCTGGCCTATCTGCGCGGCAAACGAGTCCTCGTTACCGGCGCGGGCGGTTCCATAGGCGGCGAACTGTGCCGCCAACTACTTTCCGGCGGAGTCGAGCGGCTGTACCTATTTGGCCACGGTGAAAATTCCATATACCAAATCGACAGCGAACTACGCACACTGAGGGACGAAGGCGTAGGAGAGAAAACATCGCTTGTACCGGTGATAGGCGACCTAAAAGACCTTGAATACATGGACTACATCATGGGCAGACTAAAAGCCGAAGCCGTTTTTCACGCCGCCGCCTACAAACACGTCCCGCTGATGGAGGAAAATCCGGTAGCGGTAATCGAAAACAACTTTTTAGGCACATACAACCTGCTTTGCGCCGCGCAAAAACACGGCGTTGAACGCTTCGTGCTGGTCAGTACGGACAAGGCGGTCGAACCGGTATCCGTCTACGGCGCGTCCAAATACCTATGCGAGCGGCTCGTGCTCAATGCGGCGCGGACAGCGCCGGCCGGACAAGCGTCAAACTTTATGGCCGTGCGTTTTGGCAACGTACTTGGCTCACGCGGGTCTATAGTGCCGCTTTTTCAAAAACAAATTGAGAAAGGCGGGCCGGTTACAATCACACACCCCGGCATGAAACGCTGGTTTATGACAATACCGGAAGCCTGTTCCCTAGTGCTAAAAGCGGGCGGCGTAGGCGAGAACGGGGCGCTTTACCTGCTGGATATGGGCGATCCGGTTTCTATCCTGGATATTGCGGAACAGATGATACGTTTTTACGGATATGAACCGGAAATCGACATAAAAATTGAGACCGTGGGATTGCGCTCAGGAGAGCGGCTGGGCGAAACCCTTTGGGCAGCCTGCGAAAAACCCGTTGACACTACATTGGAACGCATAAAAAAAATAGAATACCAAGACGGACAGATTTTTTCACGCGCAACGGAAATTGACCTTACGGCGCTGACAAAGAAATTATTGCCGATATGCCGGTTTGACCCCGCGCTGCCGGACAGCTACCGCAGCGCCCGGGATCTTAGAGAAATCCTTCACGAAATTATCCCGACACTGCCGGTACAGGACGGGCTCAACGCTTAGCGTTTGCCGGCGATAGACTTTAGTCTGAAAAGCGGGTATGGTTTCACCTAAAGAGAACATCTGAAAACTTCAGTTTTTAAGGGAATAAGGGAATATACAATGCTAAAAGAGCGCAGTCTCTGCGTGTATAAACAAAAGCCGGCCCTGGTCACAGCCGCCGGAGATAAAATTACCATACAAGTTGGGGAAGAAGAAGTACGGGCGCGTATTAAAGACATAGAGCTATTGCACGAAGGCCCGCTGACAAGCCTTAACGAGTTGAACGATGTGCCGCGGGCCAATATCCGGGAAGTATGGGAACTTTGCCTTGACGAGTACGGCGCGGAGGATAAAAGCCTTACCCTGCGTGAATTGGCGGAACTTGCTTATGGCGCGTTCACTCCCGCGGCGGCGTGGGCGGCTTACAGACTGCTTGCGGACGGGATTTATTTCAACGGCTCTGTGGACGCTATAAAACCGCGCCCGGCCGCGGATGTTGAAGCCGCCGAACAACGTTTGAGCGAAAAGCAACTCGATTCTGTTAAGCGCGCCGCTTTTATAGACCGCCTACATTCCGGGAAAATTGATATTGAAGCCGACTCGCCGTATATGCAAGACATTGCCGCCCTGGCCCTGGGCAAAGCGCTAAAATCGCGCAGCCTGCGTGAAGCCGGTATCGAGGAGACTCCGCTTGCGGCGCACCGCCTGTTGCTGGAGACCGCCTATTGGAAACCGTCTTTAAATCCCAATCCAAGCCGCTTTGGAGTGTCCTTATCGCCGCCCATTGCCGGCGTTCCTCCTCCACCGGAGGAGGAACGCGTTGATCTTAGTTCACTGCCGGCATTTGCGATAGACAACGAATGGAGCGACGACCCTGACGATGCCGTATATTTTGAGGCTGACGGCGGCGGCGGGACATTGTATGTGCATGTCTCGGATCCGGCGGCTTCCATACATGACGGGACGGCGGCGGACAAAGAAGCCCTCGCCCGCGGCGTTACATTTTACGCTCCTGAAGGAATATCACGAATGATAAGCGAGGAAGCACTGCCGTTTTACGCTCTTGGGCTCTCGGAAACTTCGCCCGCTTTAACTTTCAAAATTCGTCTTAACGCTGATTGTTCGATAGCGGATACTGAGATTTTCAGATCCACAGTCCGCGTTACCCGTCTTAGTTATGAAAAAGCGGACGCAGACCAGCGAATTGCGCCGCTTATCGCCATAGCCGGCCGTAACATCGAAAAACGCCTTGATCTGGGGGCCGCGATCATCGACTTTCCGGAAGTACGGCTCATTGTTCATGACGAGCAGGTAGAAATAAACCCCCAGCAAAACTACAAATCCGCTGTTGCCGTGCGCGAATGCATGCTGCTTGCCGGTGAAGCCGCGGCGCGATGGGCGCTGGAGCAAAGCCTGCCGTTCCCGTATATCACGCAGGAAACAGGCGACATGCCGGCTCTCATACATGAAGGACTCGCCGGTTCGTACCAGATGCGCCGCTGTATGCGCCCGCGTAATCTTTCCACAAAACCCGGCCTTCACTGGGGGCTTGGCCTTGATATATATTCGCAGGTAACAAGCCCGCTCCGCCGCTACACCGATCTTTTGGCGCATCAACAGATTCGCTCAGTACTGCGCGGCGAAGCCCCGCTTGACAATGACGCGCTGCTTTTGAAACTTGGCGCCGCTGAACGAGCTACAGTTGCCGCCGCCCGCGCCGACCGCGCCACAATGCTGCACTGGAAACTGGTATATCTTTTGGACAAGCCGGATACTGTTTGGGATGCCGTCCTGCTGGAAAAAAACGGCCCGCGCGCCGCGCTTTTTATCCCGGCTCTTGGCATGGAAACATCCTGCGCCCTGGGACGTAACGGCAAAGACGCGCCCCTAAACAGCGCTGTAAAATTACAGCTAAAGTCCGTAAAGATACCGGAATATTTGGCAAACTTTGTCTTTTATTCGTAAAATCTGCGAATAACAAAAAATGCAGCAGCCGGGGGGAGCGGAAAAGCATTTTTGCGAAAGCAAAAATCTTTGGAGTGTAGGGGGCGCGACAAGGATGGCTGCGGTTGGCCGATGATGTATGGAAACAGCGCCCCCTTCTGAATAGAAAAATGAGCCGCAAATTACACAGATTACCTGAATGGAAGTAAACCCTTAAACGCCGTTATCGAACCGAAAGCCGCTCCGCCCTCAACGGCGCAAACAAGTTTGCGATGGCGGCAAACAACAGACCGGAGGTATGTGAAACCCACTGGTGGGCCGCTGGCGGGCGCGTATGCAAAGCGCCATTTTCAAACCCGAAAGCACAGCGTAAAGTATGCTTGCGGGACACCGGCGCGGAGCGCATGAGAAACCCGCTGGCGGGCGCTGGCGGGGGCGGGGGGTGGCGGAAGACCGCCGTAGGCGGGCTGTAGACAGGGGGGCGCGACTATGAGGCGCCGGTTTGCGATGATGAATGGAAACAGCGCCCCCTATGAATAGAAAAATGAGCCGCAAATTACACAGATTACCTGAATGGAAGTAAACCCTTAAACGCCGTTATCGAAGTGAACGCCATTCCGCCCTCAACGGCGCAAACAACAGACCGGAGGTATGTGAAACCCACTGGTGGGCCGCTGGCGGGCGCGTATGCCAAACGCCATTTTCGTACCTGACGGCACGGAGTGAAGGCTGCTTTGGGTATGCCGGCGCGGAGCGCATTGAAACCCGCTGGCGGGTGGGTTATATTTTATTGGGTAGTGCGGTATATTTAATTTTATGGCATTAAATTGCGGTATTGTGGGACTTCCGAATGTAGGAAAGTCCACCATTTTTTCGGCGTTGAGTTCCGCGCCGGCGGAAGCGGCAAACTATCCATTTTGCACAATAAATCCGAATATCGGCATCGTGAACATGCCGGATGAACGGCTTGCAAAACTGTCAAACATGTTTAAACCGGAGCGCACGATACCGGCTGCTGTGGAATTTGTCGACATAGCCGGACTTGTAAAAGGCGCGTCTAAGGGCGAAGGCATGGGGAACCAATTCCTTTCGCACATACGCGAGGTGGGCGTCATCGCGCAAGTGGTACGCTGCTTTGAGAACCCCGATATAATTCACGTGAATAACAAGATTGACCCCGAATCCGACATGGAGACAGTTAACATTGAACTTGCCCTTGCCGACCTTGAAACACTCCTAAAACGGCAGGAGCGGGCTGAACGGGCGTTTAAAACACAAGGCGCAGCCGAAAAAAAAACTGCCGAAACCGTACTTGCGGCATTGGCAAAAATTCATGATCTTCTTGAAGACGGAAAACCCGCCCGCTCCGCCGGCTTAAACAGCGGCGAATTAAATGCCGTTTACGATTGCCATTTTATTACACTAAAGCCGCAAATTTACATCTGCAACACGGACGAAGCCGGCGTAAAAGCGGCGGCAGCCGGTAAACCGGACGCTTACATACAAGCGGTAAGCCGCCGGGCCGCCGCCGAAGGCAGTGAGGCGGTAGTAATATGCGGGAAATTCGAGGCTGAACTTGCCGGCATTAACGACTTGGACGAAAAAAACGCTTTTCTTGAAGAACTTGGCTTACGGGAACCGGGGCTTGCCGGCTTGATTCAGGCTTGCTACCGGCTTTTAGGGCTAGCCACATTTTTTACCGCCGGAAAAGACGAATGCCGCGCGTGGACAATCCATGCCGGAGACAACGCGCCCCGCGCCGCCGGCGTAATTCACACCGATTTTGAAAAAGGCTTTATCAAAGCGGAAGTTTACAGTTTTGACGACATCGTAAAGTACGGAACCGAAGCCAAAATTAAAGAATCCGGCAAATACCGGATTGAAGGGCGCGACTATATAGTCCAGGACGGCGATGTAATGTTTTTTAAATTTAATTTATAGGGACAGGCTGTAGGGACAAAGATGACAAAACCATTAGTCAGCATCGGCACACTTTCATACAACAGCGCGGCTTTTATTGACAAAACAATTCAATCGGTGCTTTTTCAGAAATATCAAAATTGGGAATATATTATATGCGATGACTGTTCTACAGATAACACGGTTGACATAATAAAATCGTACAATGACCCGCGGATAAAACTTTTTATAAACGAAAAGAATCTGGGATATTACGAGAATCAAAAACAAATTTATAAATACCTTAAAAGCGATTTTATAAAAATATTGGATCATGACGATGTATTGTATGCGGATTGTATTGAACGCCAGCTTGACATTTTATTAAACAACGCCGATGCCGGAATAGTAAGCTGCCACGCCGATTTTATTAACGCGGCGGGGAAAAAAGTATATACAAATAAAATGCCGTTTAAGGCCGATTCCATAAGCAGAAAGCAGATGATTGATTATATGTTTCGGGCGGGGCGCAACTCATTTATCGACGGAAGCAGGACACTTTTACGAAAAGAGACAATCGGCAGAGATTTCCCATTGGCCGCGGACGAAAAACTGTATATCATCCATGAATCGCTTTGCGCGTACCGGCTGCTGCCTAGCTCCATGCAGATGAAAATTTCCTGTATAAAAGAATTTCAAAAAGGATACAAAAGTTTGTACATGAACAAAGATTTGCATATATCGCGTTTACAGTACATGAATGTCTGCATTGTAAATTTTATCAATTATTTTGCGCGCGCTTTTATCAAGGTTTTATTAAATATATGAAAAATATCAGAAGCCTACAAAATATACTTGTAACAGGCGGCGCGGGTTTCATAGGCTGTAATTTTATCCGCGCCATGCTTGAAAAAAATGCTGATTTTACGGGGCGCATCATCAACATGGACGCGCTTAGCTATGCCGGTAATTCAGCGTCTTTAGATGATGTGGCGCAAAAATACGGCGGGAACAGCGGTAAACGATACTATTTTGAACATGCGGACATACGTGATAAATCCGCCGTAAAGCGTATTTTTGAGCAATATGCCATAGACACTGTTGTTCATTTTGCGGCGGAAACCCATGTGGACAGATCAATCGCGGCCCCTGATGATTTTATTACAACAAATGTTATCGGAACATTCACGCTGCTGGAAAGCGCGCGCGCGGCTTGGCAAGACGGTTCACATGGCGGCATACGCGCGGACACGCTCTTTCACCATATAAGCACGGACGAAGTGTACGGGTCCTTAGGCGCGGAAGGTTATTTTACCGAGACAACGCCGTACGACCCGCGCTCACCGTACTCCGCTAGCAAGGCCGGGGCGGATCATCTTGTAATGGCGTATCATCATACATACAAATTGCCGATTACCCTTTCCAACTGTTCAAACAACTACGGGCCATGTCAATTCCCGGAAAAGTTGGTCCCGCTGATGATATTGAATATGCTGGACGGCAAGCCTCTGCCGGTATACGGCGACGGGAAAAATATACGGGACTGGATATTTGTAGAAGATCATAACAAAGCCGTCTGGCTGATTTTGAAACAAGGTAAAACCGGCGAGAAGTACAACATAGGCGGCGAGAACGAATGGGAGAACATAAAACTTCTGCGTGAACTAATGAAAATTGTTTCAAGAAAAACAGGGCGTAACATAAAAGAACTGGAAAAAACAATTTCGTTTGTAACGGACAGGCAGGGACACGACAGACGATACGCGATTGACTGTTCAAAAATAAAAAACGAGTTAGATTGGAAACGGTCGGTATGTTTTGAAGAAGGGCTTGAAAAAACAGTCGATTGGTATATGGCGCAACGGAGCAAAACCCCGCCAGCAGCAATCCCTGGTTAAAAAATTAAATGTTAGGCGAGGCTGTTCCAAAACTTCAGTTTTTGGAACAGCTTCTTTGATTTAACGGGAAAACCGGGCTTTGACCGGTTTTTCCAAGAGCTTGTTCCGAAACCAACCGGGTTTTGGAACAAGCTCACCTATTAGTAATATATTTCTGAATAGTATTCAATTTCATCATATTGTGATATTATCCGGGCATCCAAAGGAGAAACAAACATGAATCTTGTATCCAAATTTTTTACGGCCAGGGAAATTGCATCTGGCGCAACCGCTGTTTCCGGCCTGGCCGGAGAAATGTGTTACCTCCTTGAAGGAGAAACAGGCGCCCTCCTCATAGACACCCTTACGGGAGCGGGAAACATCAGAGCCTTTGTCAGGGAGCTTACCGATCTTCCCGTAACAACCGTCCTGACTCACGGGCATTGGGACCACGCATCGGGTGCGTTTGATTTTCCTGAATGCCGCATTCATCCATTTGATATTCCGGTAATGTATGACAGCCCGCTGGATGATCGCATGAATTTCGCGAACAGTCTGAAAAATAAAAAACCTGACTTTCCCTGTCTGCATATTGAAGATTTTACGCTCCCAAAACCCGTCAAAACCATTCCCCTGTATGACGGACGAGTTTTTGACCTTGGCGGACGCAAAATTGAGACAATACACGTTCCGGGGCACACAAAAGGCTCTCTTGTCTTCCTTGACAGCGTCTCCCGGGCGATCTTTACCGGAGACGCCTGCCAGACAAATACCCAGCTTTTCCTTCCCGATTCCACGACTGTGGAAGAGTATCGGGAAAGCCTTGTTCGGCTGAAAACATTTTCTGATCGTTTTGACGTTTTATACGGCGGCCACAGCGGGGCCGCCGTACCCGGACGCATAATTGACGAGGCTGTTGAGCTTTGCGGATTAATAATGGTCGGCAGGGATGACGCGGACGAAACGGACTTACATGAGAGGAATTGTTATTACGCAAAAAAGAGAGGTGTTTACTGTGAACCTCTTGACGGGACTCTTGTGAATATCGCCTATAAAAAAGAAGGGATTCTCAGGCAGAAATAAACCCGCCCGGGGAGGGTAATAACGCCGGCCTCCGCGCGGAGGCCGGCGAAAAAATCACCGGGGATACGCTACTCGATATATTTCTGCAGAATCGAGATTTTCTCTTTTGACCCTATGGCGTCAAGCTGCGACAGATAAGCGTTCCAGTCCGGGTCGCTTGAAATGTTTTTCTCGCCTATAATAAACTCCACTATGGAAGTATTAATGTAGTCTCTGAGAACCGCGTCTATGTCGGCAATACGCGTCATGTCGGCATTGTTAATCATAAGGGGCGGCAGCACAATATTCTGGGGAATAGCGTATTTCTTGAACTGCTCGGCTGTGTATACATAGGCAGTTTCCATATAATCAATATTGGAAACAACTTCGTCCTTGACAGCGGGATCAGCGTTCAGAATCCACTGAATAGTATTGTCAAATCCGTCCGCCTGGTGTCCGCCGTAGATCCATTCCGCCGAACGAATCATGGGAATGGCCCCTTGTCCCCATCCGATATTCTGGGGGCCTCCCACATACAGAGCCGATCCGATGGTCTTGTATTCCGGCGTCCCTCCCGTCATGCTCTTCGTTCCCGGATCGGATTTCGCCCAGTTCCCTACTCCATAGAGGCAGTCAAGAGTCACATCCCTGCGTATGAAATAATCGTAAAGCGCCACCGCCAGTTCCGGATCTTTGCATTTATCGGTAACAAAGTACTGTCTCATATAACCGTCCCAATCATCCCAGGCTTGATACTGTACGCCCCTTGGACCCTTAAGCGGGGCAAGGGGTATAAATTCAGCCATTCTCTCTGACATATTTTCCACATACGAGGTAATCCAGGCCACCGATATAAAACCTATAAGGGGATCGGCGTTCATTGCCAATGATTTAAGCTGTTCTCCGCTGATGTCAAAAGCGTTCTCCAGTATCAGACCTTCCCTGTAAAGCCCGGCAAGATATTTCAGGGTTTCCCTGAACTGCGGATCTTTGTACTGTTCAACCACTTTTTTATTGTCGAGGGCGATCCCGAAATATGATCCGCCTCCTACAAAGGGCATAAACGAATTGGCAAAAAATGATACAAAGTTGCGAATGTCGCCCTTGTTAAAAGCAATGCCGATTTCATCCTTTTTACTGTTTTTGTTCCAGTCATCGTTTTTTATCTGCCTGAGAAAGGCCGTCATTTCATCAAGGGTCTGGGGTACTTTTCTTCCGTTTTGCATTGACCAGGGCATGTACGTCCAGATTCGCCCGTAAGAAGCGGCCAAATGCTGGCTTTCATTCAAGGTTGGCAGACAGTGAATTTTGCCGTCCCCGGCTTTTATGACGGTATCGAATTTCGGATATTTTGTGAGCGCCTCCCTGATATTCGGATAACTCATGAGATCATAATCGTCAAGGGCTATGAAAATACCCTGATCCGCCCAGTAATTCATGGTAGACTGGTCCATGCCGTAAAACATGACCAGATCGGGGTAATCGCCCGCACTGAGCATAACATTCATCTTCTCCATAGTACCGTTTGATGACGAAATAAAGTCCACGAGAACCCCTGTTTCATCGGCGACTTTCTTTGTAAAAAGGTTATCGCTGTAACTTGTGCTTGATACACCCTCGAAATTGCCTGCCATGTAGGCCGTCAGGGTTGCTCTTTCACTTGTTAACGGCAGCGATCCTTTCGCTCCGGTTCTGGCCGTACCGCCAGAGGGACTGACGGCCTTGGAGCAGCCCAGAAACAGAAATCCTGTAGTCATCAGGATCGCGGTAAAACAAAGAATTTTTTTCATCTTCATTCCTCTGTAGTCAATAATAACCGGCCGCAACGCGGTCTATTTATATCAAGAGGCGATTGAAAGGTTTATTCCTTAAGGGAGCCAATCAACAGTCCTCTGATAAAATACTTTTGTATAAACGGATAGAGAATCATCATTGGAGCGGCGCCGATAATCAGCACGGCGTATTTTATCTGCTCAATCAGGTTATACATATTAGCAATGTAATTAGGATCCATTTTGGCAAGCGTTTCCGGCGGCATCTGGGCGACAATCAATATATCCCTTAAAACAAGCTGAAAACTGTAGGTTTCAGACTTCGTCAAAAACATCATGGCGTTGAAGTAGCTGTTCCAAATGCCGACCGCGTTAAAAAGTACCATCACCGCGATAACCGGAATCGAAAGCGGTAACGCGATGACAAAGAAAAACCTGACATCAGTGCAGCCGTCTATCTTGGCGGCATCAAGGATCCCCGCCGGCAGGTTGGTTTGAAAATAGGATTTTACAATGATCATGCTGTAGCATGAAAACATGAAGCCTATAATTAACGACCATCTTGATCCTATGAGGCCAAGCTGCCTCATTAAAATGTAATTTGGTATAATACCGCCTGAAAAAAACATCGTTATAACAAAATATGTCTGTATTATTTTACGGAACGGAAGATCTCTGCGTGAAAGGGGATAAGCCGCCAGAACCAGCAGGCTTACCGCGACAAGGGTTCCTCCGGCGACATAAAGCAGCGAATTGAAAAATCCTGTAACAAGACTGCCGTATGTAATAACCGTTTGATAGGACTTAAGGGTAAAACCCACCGGCCAGAGAAAAACCCTGCCCTGGAAAATTGCTTCGGTTGAACTGAAAGAACAGGCGATGCAGTAAATAATGGGGTACAATACAAGTAATCCGGCAACTATCAGATATGTATTCCCGGCTATCTGGAATATTCTGTCTGAATGAGAAAGTCTGCGTAAAAACATGCCGCGCTTTTTCTGCAACTGCAAATTGATCATTAGAACATTCCTTCACCTGTCAGGGAATTGGCGATTTTGTTGACCGTCAGGGTCAAAATAATGCCTATTACATTCTGGAATAAACCAATGGCCGTTCCAAAGGAATAATCGGGACGGTTCGCCCCTATGCTTACCTTGTAAACATAGGTGGCTATGACTTCCGAAGTCTTCATATTGAGAGGCGTCTGCATGATATATATTTTTTCAAAAGAGGTGCCCAGTATTCCGCCCATGCTCAGAATCAAAAGTATCATAATGATTGGACGGATTGTCGGAAGATCTATATGCCATATCTTTTGCCATATTGTCGCCCCGTCAATAATTGCCGCTTCATGATAAGCGGGATCTACCGAGGCAAGGGATGAGATATAAATTATGGCCCCGTACCCCGTACTCTGCCAAATGCCCGACCATATATAAAAATGGGGAAAAATTGCCGGGGAACCCATAAAGTTTATTTCCTTTAGCCCAAGCGAAGCGAGAAATATATTAACGGCCCCCGTTCTCATCCCAAAAAATCTTGTCAAAAGCCCGACAAGGAGAACCGCTGACAGGAAATAGGGGGCAAATGTAATGGATTGTATTGTTTTCGTAGTTTTCTTTAGCGTACTGTGGTTGACAAATATTGCCAATATGATTGGAAGCGGAAAGCCCGCGACAAGACCGTAAATGCTTAAAAACAGCGTGTTGGAAAGCACGATTTTAAAATTCGGGGAGCTGAAAAACCTTGAAAAATTGTAAAGCCCTGCCCAGGGGCTTCTCCATACTCCCAGCCTCGGCTGAAACTGTTTGAAGGCAATCAGCACCCCGTACATGGGGATATAGTTAAATATGAAAACATAAACAACGGGAATTGCCAGAAGGAGGAACAGCCCTCTGGCATTTTTAACGCGGCGCCAAAGCCCCGATTGTTCGGCCGGGGAGAAAGGCTGCATGACAGGCGGCCAGGGTGTCTTCAATTTCTTCAGTCCTCCAAATTGAAATTATTAGTAATAAAATGTATCATCAGCAGAGAAGTTTGTCAAGGCGAATTTGAAAAAAATACAAAAATCTCTTTACATATTTTTAGACACTAAATCTTGAAAACCTTGCGGTTTAGTGGAAATTCATGCTGTTTTTCGCGGGAATTTGGATAAATATCATATCAAAATCCCGTCCTGTCAAGGCCGTGATTAGGATAACAAACACTTTTTCAGGGTTCTTCTCCGTGGTACTCCGTGCAACTCCGCGGTTGATCCTCTTCGTTCTTTTTCTTCCGCGCAAGGGACAAAACCATGCGGTGCATGGTTTTGTGGGCGCAGCCCAAGCGTCCATGGATGGACGCATTACTGATGCGCCCCGGCCGGAAATCCGGCGCAGGATGCGGCGGATTGGAGGGAAGCGGTATCCTTTTTTGCCGCGGGCAAAAAAGATACAAGCGGATAGCCCGGTTTTTTGCGGCGGCAAAAAATGCGCCCAAATGCCCTAATATTGAACGGTTATCCGCAAGTTTAACGGTGTCTTGATACCGGGCCTTTGCCCTGGGGGTTGCCTGGCCTTTGCCGCCGGACGCTTGTCCTCAATATTGGCTTTTGTGTACAGTACCATCAATGATCGTGTCCATGATTCAGTTGATCTTTGAGATTCCCGATGTGGATACTATAAAGGATAAGCGGCGGATCCTCCGTTCCGTGAAGGATAAGCTCCAGCGCCGCTTTAATATGAGCGTTGCGGAGGTGGATTTGCAGGATTCCCTGTCCTTTGCCCAGATCGGGGGGGCCCTGGTCTCCAATTCCCGGAGTTTCGGCGAATCGGTGCTCCACAAGGCTTTTGAGCTGGTTGAACGGGATGTCCCGGTGCGAATCCACGACATGAGCATATATTCCGAGGAATTTTAGACTACCATTAAGGAACCGTGATGAAGAAATTGCTTGTCCGTTTGGGGCTTTTTGTGTTTGCCGCCTTCCTTTGTTTCTGCCTGGGTTCCTGCCTGGGTTCCAGGGCGGAGATTGTCCTTGAAGCTGGCGGCGGGGGGAAACTGAACCTGGAATACCGGATTTCCCGGCGTTTCCAGAGTATCGGGGCCCTGGACGGCAATGCCCGCTGGCCCAGCGTCCCCGTAGACCGCGCCGATTTTGAGCGCAGCATAGCCCGGCTGAACGCCGGCGGTCCGGAGGCGGTAAAACTGCTGTCTTTTTCCGTCAAAGAAGACGGCCCCGATCTGATCTATGGGGCGGTCATCGGTTTTTCGCGGCTGGAAGACATCCTCCCCCTGCTGGATTACGGGGAGAGGCCAAGCCTGGTCCAGGGGGAACGGCGGACTCTGGTCCTCCGTCTTGTGCCGGGCCCGGAAGCGGGGGGGGAACCGGCGGATCCCGGGCTCCTTGCCCTGGCGGAAGAGGCCCTCCGGGGCTATGATCTTACCGTAAGCTTGAGCGCCCCTTCCCCGGTGGAACTGCGAATCCGGGGGGGGACCCTGCCGGTTGAACAGGACGGGCGGAAGGCTGGTTTTTCCGTCCCCGTCTACGATCTTATCACCAGGCCCGGGCCGCTTACGGCGGAATTTGTGTTTTGATCGATTTACTTATGCCGCTTACGCTGTCTGCGCTGTCTATGGATTACCTGTGCTGCCTGGGGAGTCCCGGAGAAACCAATGCTTGATGTGCTGTACGCCCTTATTATTTTCCCGCTGGTTCAAATTATTGAACTGTGTTTTTCTTTTGTGTACCTGGTGGCCGGTAAAAGTTCCGGGGCCGCCCTTATGGGGGTCAGCCTGGCGGTAAGCGTTCTTACCCTGCCCCTTTATTTCCGCGCGGAAAAATGGCAGGAGGCCGAGCGGGAAACCAGGAAGCGCATGGCGGGAAAGATCAAAAAAATAAAGGCGGTCTTTTCCGGCGATGAACAGTACATGAT
>JAISCO010000024.1 GCA_031265535.1 Spirochaetaceae bacterium
GGCTTTTTAAAAATATCAAGTATTTTTGTAAAATTTCGAGAAATTTTTGGTTAAAAATTCTAAGTCTATATTATATAATGATTTAGTTTTCTGATTGTGGAGGGATTGCGGCCCAGAAAGCGTTGAGCAGGGAATGATGGATGTTGCGCAAATGCTGGGAAAGCGGTATTGTAGGGGTAGGAGTTGACTATGGTAACGACGCAGACGGCATACCCCGGGACTGATTTTGAGCAGTTTTGGGCGGGTTTAGAAAGAACAAGAGCGATTGTTGAGGGGGTCACAAAGCGGCAGGAAGAAACCGCCGAACAGATGAAAGATACTGACCGGTTGATAAAGGAAGTCGCCCGGCGGCAGGAAGAAACCGACCGGTTGATAAAGGGAGTCGCCCGGCGGCAGGAAAAAGCCGCCGAGCGGCAGAAGGAAACCGCCGAGTGGCAAGTGGAAACCGACCGATTGATAAAGGAAGTCGCCCGGCGGCAGGAAGAAACCGCCGAGCGGCAGAAGGAAACCGACCGGCAGATGAAGGAAACCGACCGATTGATAAAGGGAGTCGCCCGGCGGCAGGAAGAAACCGCCGGGTGGCAGGGAGAAACCGACCGATTGATAAAGGAAGTCGCCCGGCGACAGGAAGAATCCGCCGAGCGGCAGGAGGAAACCGGCCGGCTTATAAAGGAAAACGCAGAACGGCAGAAGGAAACCGACCGGCAGATGAAGGAAACTGACCGGCAGATGAAGGAAACCGACCGGCAGATGAAAGAAACCGACCGGCAGATGAAAGAAACTGATTTTAAAATTGGCAAACTCGGAAACAGGTTTGGCGAAATGGTTGAATATATGCTTATGCCAAATCTGGTTGATAAATTCCGTAAGTTGGATTTTGTGTTCACAAAGGCCTATCCAGAAGCCACTATAAAAGATGAAAAGAACAGGATACTTGCGGAAATTGACATTACCCTTGAAAATGGCGACAAAGTGATGATTGTCGAAGTCAAATCCAAGCCTTCCATTCAGGATGTCAGAGACCATGTTAAGCGTATGGAAAAAGTGCGTCTCCACGCGGATTTGCACGGTGACAGGCGCAAATTCCTTGGGACTGTCGCGGGAATGGTAGTTAAGGACAATGTAAGGGATTTTGCCTTGAATAACGGTTTTTATGTTATTGAACCTTCCGGCGATAGCTTTAACATCATTAAACCGGAAGGCAAATACCATCCCCGTGAATGGTAATTGCTGTTTTCCACTTATAAGTAATTAAACACCGGACTTGTTCGACAACGCGAACTCTTGGTTCGCGATGAACCTTTGGTTCATTGTTCGTTGTCTGCTAAGCAAATAGAGAGTGCTGGGCTAAAACCCGCCAAGTCTCGCACAATGCGCGGCGCAATACGTTGCATTTTGCAAGACTTGTAACTAACCGAATTGTTGAACAAGTCCAATATTTGAGTTTAGTATACGTCATTTCTATACCGTCCATTCTGAAATTTCTCTATTTGATATATGCCAAGGCTTACGGAATTCTGTTTTCCTAAGATCACAGTACCTGCAAAACGGTATAGGTTTGCACAAAAAGCTAAGGATTTCATCAATATTATTTGCTTTATAAATATCAATTGAGTCCATCTCTGATAATTCAATATTTTTGTCAAAGTATTTGTTAAAATACTGAACGGTGGCGCATCTTGAACAAGTGTATAATCTGCCATAGCTTAAAGTAATGCATTCATTATTCGCGTTAAAACATAATCTAAATGAATCTTTTATATTTTGTGTGCCGTTAATATCTAATGGAATAATATTCATAGACTTTGTTACTTTATCTGTATCCCGAAAGAAAGAAAGCCGGACACCGTTATTTTTCGCTATCTTTAATATTCCATCAAAATCTAAATTTATCGGATACTTTGTAACCATTATATCTATATCATTCTTTTTACAATTTTTCCAGAAAGTTTCAGGCTGATCGGCTAGTAATACACCATTACTTATCACGCTAATATCCCCCCCCCCCCCATTGAATGCCTATCAAAATAAGAGCGGGAAATGTCAAAGAAATCTGTTATATTCGGATGCAACAAAGTCTCACCGCCGCTAAACCAGATTGAATCTACTTTTCTTCCTGTCAACTGCGAGATGCGTTTACACTCATTTTTGAATATTTCAACATCATAAAAATTTTTTGGCGCCAACGGCGCAAAATTAGCGCAATAGGCGCAGTTTAAGTTACAATGACTGGTGAGTAAAACCTCAAAATGTAATCGTCTTCTTTTTCGCAGTCTTTTTATTGATAAAATATAACGATATAAAATCTGAAGATGCCTATAGAGTCTGCCTTGTGGGCGAACTATTTTTCTGGCAATTAATTCAAAAAAAGATTCTATTTCCATAATTATACTCCTTAATTAATTATATTTGTACATCACTAAAATAATTATCGCTAACCGTGATTTTCAGTTTTATCTTTTGTTAAAATGCCTTTTTCCATACAGCGGCGGGAACGGAAACATGGATGCAATTCACCGCCTGAAATTTGAAAGCAAAAACCCAATTTAACGGGATACGCGCATTTCCGGTAAAGCGCCTCTATTTCTTCCACGCTTTTCCAGCGGAGCTCAAACCCACATCCAAAGTTTACCCGGGTCCACCGCAATGAATATTTTCACCGGAATCATTTCTAACGCGGTGACGTATGTTTTCCTTTGTAAGAAGTTTATCCAACTCGGACGCTTTTTTTGAAACACTACCATAATCATCAACCATTATTTCCAATTTGCGTCTTTTCCTGGGCTGTCAAACTATTACACGCGGAGCGGCGTTTGGAACCGGTACTTTTTGTTCCCATGTTTACACTATATAGCACAAAGGCAACTTTTGTCAATAGACAGCAAGAAAAAGGAAAAAGTAAAAAGGAAGAGGGAAGAAGGAGCAATGAACAATTAGCAATGAGCAATTAACAAGGAGTAGTCAGGAATGAGGACACCGGAGTGAAGCTACTGACCGCCGCTATCGAACCAAAAGCCGCTCCGCCGCCAACGAGGCGCAAACAAGTTTGCGGCGGCAAAATGCTAGCGCGGAGCGCATGGATGAACACGCAGGCGTGTTCATCTTACGGAGTTTGCGCGATGAATCGCGGCAAAGCAAAACTCCATTTCGGGATGCTAGCGCGGAGCGCATTGAAACCCGCTGGCGGGCTGCCGGAGTTTTGCGCTATAATGTCCGCATGGATAAACTGATAATTCGCGGGGCGCGTGAACATAATCTTAAAAACATTGATTTGGATCTGCCGCGCGATAAATTGATTGTTGTGTCGGGCTTGTCGGGGTCGGGAAAAAGTTCCCTTGCCTTTGACACGATTTTTGCTGAAGGACAGCGGCGCTATGTGGAAAGCCTTTCCGCCTATGCGCGGCAGTTTTTGGGGCGTATGGACAAACCCGATCTGGACTATATTGAGGGACTTTCGCCCGCAATCTCCATTGAACAGAAAACCACACACCGCAATCCGCGTTCAACAGTGGGTACCGTTACCGAAATTTATGACTATTACCGGCTGCTTTTTGCCCGCATCGGCATCCCGCACTGCCCAAAGTGCGGGCGCGAGATACGCGAACAGTCTGCGGAC
Organism: Spirochaetaceae bacterium; assembly: GCA_031265535.1. GTDB lineage: Bacteria > Spirochaetota > Spirochaetia > Treponematales > Breznakiellaceae > JAIRMY01. The sequence goes on from JAISCO010000024.1 coordinate 3,617, forward strand.
CAGATAATTGACACGATTATGCAAGTTGGCGACGGGGCGCGTGTACAGATTCTGGCGCCGGTGATTCGGGGTAAGAAGGGCGAGTATCAAAAACTTATCGAGGATGCCCGCAAGGCGGGTTTTGCGCGCGCCCGCATAGACGGACTATTCGTAAATCTGGAAGATTCAATAAAACTGGACAAACAAAAAAAGCATACAATCGAGATTGTTACCGACAGACTGATAATTTCAAAAGAGGCGCGTTCCCGCCTTGCCGAGTCGGTTGAAACGGCGCTGCAAACGGCGGGCGGGATTCTGCTTGCGGTCGTTCAGGACGGCGGGGCGGAAGGAGCGGGGACGGAAAATGTTAAGGCGGGCAAAGCCTCCACTCCCCCTAAGGAACACTTTTTTTCGCAAAAAAACGCCTGCCCCGAGTGCGGAATTTCAATGCCGGAGCTTCAACCGCGTATGTTTTCGTTTAACAATCCATTCGGCGCTTGCCCTGATTGCGGCGGTCTGGGCGCAAAGCTGGAATTTGACCCCGATTTGTTAATCCCCGACCCCACGCTCTCATTTAATGAAGGCGGGTTGCTGACACATAACCCCGATTCTGTTTGGTACCGCAGCCAGTTTGACAGCCTTGCCAAACATTACAAGTTCAGCCTGGACACTCCGTTTGCCGATCTTCCTAAAAACATTTTGCGGACGATTTTATACGGCAGTGACGATGAAATCAGCATGAGGTACGAAAACCGTGAGGGAACGGGGCATTTTGCGTACAAACGGCGTTTCCCCGGCCTGCTGGAAGATTTGAAACGGCGTTATATGGAAACACAGTCGGAGGGCATAAAGAGCTGGCTTGAACGGTACATGAGCCAGAAAGCCTGCGAACTCTGCGGCGGCAGGCGTTTGAAGCTGGAGGCGCTCGCGGTTACGGTGGGGGGGCGGAATATTTACGAAGTTTCGAGCCTTTCCGTGAACGACACGCTAAAATTCTTTGAAAATATCAAGTTTACCGAGACCGAATTAAAGATTTCAGGGCAGATTATGCGGGAAATTACGGCGCGGCTTGGTTTTTTGAAAAACGTGGGGCTGGATTATCTTTCGCTGGAACGAAAAGCCGGCACTTTGAGCGGCGGGGAAGCGCAGCGCATCCGGCTTGCCACGCAGATTGGCGCGAGTCTGGTCGGTGTGCTGTACATTCTGGACGAGCCTTCTATCGGACTGCACCAGCGCGATAACCAGCGCCTCATCGACACGCTGTTGTACCTGCGTAATCTTGGCAATACCTTGATTGTCGTTGAGCATGACGAGCAGACGCTGCGCACGGCGGATCATCTTGTTGATATGGGACCGGGCGCCGGCGTTCACGGCGGCGCTGTGATCGCGCAGGGAACGCCCGCCGAAGTTATGAAAGTGAAGGAAAGTCTTACCGGTCAATACCTTGCCGGCACGCTAAAAATGGATATTCCCGCGAAGCGGCGGCAGGGAAACAAGCATTTTTTGCGGCTTAAAGGGGTAAAAGAGCACAATCTAAAGAATATCAGCGTTGAAATCCCGCTCGGCGTCTTTACCTGTATTACCGGCGTGTCCGGCAGCGGCAAGTCCACGCTGCTTTCCGATGTGCTGTACCCCGCGCTCGCAAACGAGGTTTACGGCGGTTTCAGACCGGCGGGCGAGTTCAAAAAGCTGGATGGGGCGGAGTATGTCGACAAGGTTATAGACATTGACCAAAGCCCGATTGGACGCACTCCCCGCAGTAATCCGGCCACTTATGTTGGGGTGTTCGGCGGCATCCGCGATCTGTTCGCAAGCCTGCCCGAATCAAAGGCGCATGGTTACAAGCCGGGGCGATTCAGTTTTAACGTAAAAGGCGGCAGATGCGAGCATTGCCAGGGGGACGGCACCATCAAGATTGAAATGAATTTTCTGCCCGATGTCTATGTTACCTGCGATGTCTGCGGCGGCAAGCGTTTTAACCGCGAAACTCTGGAAATTCGCTACAAGGACAAGAATATTGCGGATGTGCTGGACATGACCATCGAAGAGGCGTCGGATTTTTTTAAATATATCCCGCATATTGCCCGCAAAATGGGAACACTGCTTTCTGTTGGGCTCGGCTATGTCAAGCTGGGGCAGTCCGCCCTCACACTTTCCGGCGGCGAGGCCCAGCGGGTTAAACTGGCGCTGGAGCTTTCCAAGCGTTCTACCGGAAAAACGGTGTACATTCTGGACGAGCCGACAACGGGTCTGCACTTTGCCGATGTTAAACAGCTTATGGACGTCATCCAACGGCTTGTGGAATCCGGCAATTCGGTAATTATGATTGAGCACAATCTTGACGTGCTGTTGCAAGCCGACCATATCATCGACCTTGGGCCCGAAGGCGGCGAGCGCGGCGGCGAGGTGATTTTTACCGGTAAGCCAGAAGACATAGCCCGTTGCGAAAGTTCCTATACCGGAAAATATATCGGAGAACTCCTAAACCGGCGCTGCGCTCAGACAGGATAGCGTATAATTTCCGGCGCATTTCCACTCCAATTCCTCAGTACCCGGGTCTTGCAGGATTAAGAGCCTGTTATAGTGCTTCTATTAAAAAAATATAAAGAGGGGGAAGTTTCCCATATGCGTATACTTACCTAAACCGTACAAACATGATAAGCTCTAATGCATGGAAGAAAGTAAAATATGTTTTGAAAAACTATTGTCGGTATTGCCCAAAGGGTGGAAAGAGAAAGC
>JAISCO010000035.1 GCA_031265535.1 Spirochaetaceae bacterium
TAACCCTCGCTTGCCCGCGGAAACTGTACGGGCTCTTTGTCATCAATGCCCGGGAGTTCCGGCCCCGGATCATCCTCGAAGGCGGCGAACCTGCCGTCATCGTCCACATCGAAAAACACAAACGATTCGGCGGGTTTGATCTTGGCAAGCGTGGAATACGCCTGGACCTTGACCTCCCCCGTCCGCCGTGTTTTGTCCGGCTTGACGGCGATCTTGATAGTTACCGACCGCTCCGCCTTGGCCTCGGTGTTTTCGTCTTCAATGTTTTGAAGAACCTTTTTGAGCTCTTCATCAAACAAATCGCCGATTACGCCGTGATGAATACTCGACAATTCAATTTTTTTCATTGAACTGCCTCCTTAAAAAAGATTGCCTGGAAACACCCCCGCATGGGCGGGGAAACCAAGGCACAGGGGCGGGGGCCCCGGCCTTGTTTTTCAAGGGAGGGATGTCAGAAGGGAATGTCGTCCTGAAAGTCGTCGTCACCGGCGTTTTTAGGCGGTTCCTGTGCGGGAGGCTTCGAGGCGGCGGGGTTTCCGGGCCGCTCCGGGGAGCCGGAGGCGGAACTGCCGGCGGGATTTTTCGGGCCCAGGGGCTTCACATAGTTTACCTCCGGCCTGGTTTCCCCGTTGTACGGCTTCCCCTCTTTGCAGACCACTATCCCCTTCCTGCCGATCCACCGGTTATAGTCTTTCTCCGTGAACGGGATGTTGAAAGCCTGGTAAAGGGTCTTCAGTTTCTGGAGCTTGTATTCGTTGTCGATGATGTAATAACGGATTTTCGCGCCGGAATCATTCTCAAAGTGGACGACCAGCATATCATTGTAATTTTTTGACTGGGCTTCTTCCACTTCGCTGATCCGGGCGGTATTGTCCCCTACCTGGAAATTCGAGAACCCCTGGGCGTTTTCAAGCTCCTGCGGGGTGAAGCTGTCTAAGAACCCCATTATTTTGCCTCCTTAATGCCGTAGTAGCCGCAGATTACTTTATCGACCGCCGCCAAATCGTTGGGAATGAGATCATCGGCGAACATGCCCATCGGGGACTTAACCGTATCGCTGCCGGAGTTGTGGGTCTGGAAAAAGTATTCGCCGTTCTGAACAGCCGTTTTAAGAACGATGGTGAAAAGCCCTTCCACGGTGATTTTTTCATCCAGCAGTTTTCCCAAGGTTTTTACTTTTTCATTCCCGTTCTGGTCCCGGTCGAGATGCGAAAGAAAGTACACCCGCTTTTCCGCCCCCATGGACTGGACGGCGGTGATAACGTTGTAATACCCCAGGGCCATGTCGGTGAATTTCTGGTATCCCCCTTCCTTGGCCCGGCCCATAAACTGCTTCACCAGCAAGCCCTGAAAGTCGTCAATTATGACGATATTGGACTTGCTCTTTTTAAGGATGCCGCAGATTTTTTCAGGATTGTCCTCATTTACAATGCGGAGGCCGCTGTTCTGTTTGAAAGGTAGCGGCTTGCCGTAAATGTTGATAACCCCCGCATTGGAGACGCTACGGAAGCTGGTGCTTTTCCCCGATCCGCTCTCCCCCATGAGAAGCACTGCTATACCCATCTTTTACCCCCGTTGGTATAAAAATTCCCGCGTTCAACCGCGGTTAGTTCCCCTGAAATAAAATAATCCGCCGTTTCCGCATCCATGCCCCCCGCCGTGTACCGTTCAAGCATCATGGCCCGGAACAGGGCGGGGGCTTTGTGCCGGGCGTAATCCAGCACCGCGTCCATGACGTAACCTAAGAGTGCGGCGTCCGTATATCCCGGCAGGGCTCTGCACCGGCTTACATAAACCGGATAACAGTCCGCCAGGGCCCGGAGGAGCCGCTGTTCATCGGAGCCGTTAAACGTTTTCGCTAAGATCAATATCTTTGCCATATCAAGAGAGGAAAAGATGTCGTCAAAGGGGCTGGTCATTCAAAAACCCCCGCTCGTTCCCAGTAAGTTTTTTGAGTTCTTTTTTTGAATTGGCAATTAGTACATCCAGTTCTTGGTGTTCTTTTTCTCCGGGATATGCTGCCAACCGTCCTTCAAAATGCATAAGATTTTTCTGGATAAGGTTTACTTGGGCGGCCTCGTGATACTGTTCTTCGGTTATCATGCGGTCCCCCTCACCGGATCACTATAGTCTCACCGCCCAGCCAGGCGATGCCCGTCTTTTCCCCGGACCGGGTGTACAGCATGTTGTCAACGCTCACCAGGGCGTCGTCTTCAATAGCAGCCTTAACCTTGGCCCCGTCCAACTCCAGGGGCTTGGCCCACTCCGGGGGGACCGGGCGTCCATCTATCATCTTGGCGGACTTCGCAGTGTTCTGGACGTTCACAGAAAAAAGCGCCGATTTATACTTCTCCATTTTCAGGAAGTTCATGGCCTCATGAAGAATTATTCGTACCGCCTGGGCTTTATGCTCCCGTGCCTTGGCCGTCCGGGAAAGGCGGTCCAGTTCCCCCTTGTGGGCTTTGCACTCCGCCTCAGCGATGTCCGCTTCTATTGTCAGGTTCTTAATGAATTTGCAGATATTATCCGCCTTCTGCCGGAAAGCCTCTTCGGTTTGCCCGATCCAGTCCAGGATGGTTTTCTTTTCCTCATCACTGGGGTCCCGGGGGTTCCCGTCTTCGTCTTCCAGAGATTCTACAAGAACTTTCAGGGACCTTACGTCCTGGGTGATTTCATACATGGTCATTTTGCTATCCCCAAATACCGCTGCACCAGAGACCAATTCTTAATAAGTTGCTCGCGGGTAATTTCTTTATTCCAAAATTGGTCGATAAGTCTGCGGAAAAGTTCATAGTTCATTCTTTTGTCTCCTTATCCATAGCAGAGATAAGAGCCCGGGCCGCTATCCAAACGTCATGACTGAAAGCAGCTTCAATGTCGTCTTTCAAATTTTCCAGGCTTTCGAGGATATAGCCCCGGTGGCAGTCCGGGCAGAGATGCTGCCCCTGATAGAGAGCCAGATCCTCTTCATCTACCCATTCACCACATTCTTCGCACTGTTCCTCTCCGTTATCACGGTGGGCCTGGGCCATGTTTTCCTGCCGGGTTTCATCACACGCCCGGTCAAGTACCAATTCAGTCTCCCAATTCATAAATTACCTCCTCATGATGGGACTAAATGAACTACTGGACTTTATGCAGGGACCGGAATTCAGCCGGCGCATGGGTGGATGGTGAAACCCGGTCTTGCTCATAGCACCTTTTGGCATCCGGCAAGGTTATCGGTTCAGGTTCTTTTTCCTTTAAGGAAATTTTCTTACCGGAAAAAACATCCAGGGTATCATAAATCAGGGAAAGAGCTTCACTCATGCCACTACCTCCTGTTTGCTGTTCATGGCTTTGACTTCCGTCATATAGGCTGCAGCCTTGGGCTCTGTATCAAACCAAATGTTGTAGGCTTCCATCTTGGGAAGCCGCCGGCAGGAACCTTTGGGCTTCTCCTCACAAACTCTGCTAATCATGGCCGCTTTTACGGTCCCGTCATCATAAAATTCACTCATCACACAGTAAAAAGTCTTTTTCACCCTGTACCTCCAAAAACTAATCTGTACTTTCATCTTCTTGGACAAAAGTATTCCCTCCATGCCTAAAGCATGGATTTTTGCCTTACTTGAACCTTTTGACCTGGGAGCCGGAGCCGAAACATCCTGGCAAAGGCTAAAAAGGAAATAAAAAAGGCGATCTTCAGGGGGTACAGGCCCCGTCAGATCGCCAAAGGCCGAAGCCTTACAGCCTGGTTTACATTCCGTAAGTCCTGTACCCTACGAAATGGCGTTTTTGCTTCTCAAAAAGAAGTCCCAAAACGCTAATTCTTTGTGGGATAAGGAGTTAGGAGAGGGAAACGTAAAAAACAGGAACGTTATGCGCAATACCCCTAAAATTTGTTTAAAAATATTGAAAAATATTTTACAAAAAATCAAAAATATAAATGATTGACAATTAAACAAAACATTGATATAATAAAAAATTATTGGAGCATAAAGGCAAATTTATGGATAAAAAATAATTTATTGGATGTTGCGGCGCACATTGTAAAACTTGTAGATCATTTATAAGGGGGAAATGTAAAGGTTGTAAAATCGGATTTGATACAGAGGAAAGGAACATAAACATGTCAAGATGCAAAGTAAAATTATGTTGTTTTAGAGATCATAAGTTTGATACTTGTGCGGATTGTACAAAATTAAATTCGTGTAATATTATGGAAAAATGGTACACAAAGAATTCCAAATATAGCTCATATAAAAAATTACTTGAATTTATAAAGAATACCGGCTATTCAGAATATATTAGTATTGCCAATAATTGGAAAAAAGAATTTGGAGAAATAAATGAAAAATAATAATAAAATTTTTGTAAAAATATTTTTGGGATTAAGATTATAAAATACAAATAGAAAAGGACATAGAGTAAAATATAATATAATAAATGGAGTACGCCCAAACTGCACATAACAGGTCTGTATATGCTTCGCCGCCAGTAGGCGGCTCGGGCTACGAAAAACCACAGTCGGGCTAACGCCCTTTGTGTGGTTTTTCTCCGCCACATTTTTTTGCGCCCGTAAAAATGCTTCGCATTTTTCCTTATCGGGCGCAAAAAAACGTCATTACAGCCGAAACGTTATTTCCGCCTCCGTAAGCCCTTTTCGGCCCCAGCCCTTAACTGTTATCAAAGATACCTGACATTTCCGCACTTGTCAAGTACTTTTTTGCATTTTTTCAAAAATTTTTATCTTTTCTTCGCTATGTCAAAAGTTGGCTCAAGGCATAACGGCGATACGCCGATTCTTAGGGTATGCTTAACCCAAACAACCTGCTTTCGACCGGCCAGGTCGCAGACATACTCCAAATCAAAGAATGTACCGTCAACATACTGGTAAAAGACAACCTGATACCGCATACCTATGTACAGACAGATGCTAATAGTGAGTACATACTACGCTTCAACCCCCACGTTATCACCGGGTGGCTTAGGAATGTCTCACGCCTCGATATAGACTCGCCTGACGGCTATGTTGATGAGCTTAAAAAGACCGTGCAGGACCAATTCCCCGATGCCCTTGAAACCCTCAAGAAGCTCGACAGCCGGTATACAAGCAAGCAGAAGAAAGGATACAACCTTGCAAAGGTAAAGAATAAAAAGTTCGGCTTTCTTTACTATGTACGTTACATAAAAAATGGCAAACTCATTCCTTCCCGCTGGACCACCGGGACGAATAACCTTGAACTGGCCGAACAGTTCGCTCGGGAAAACCGGGACCGATTATTGAATAACTACTATAGAAAAAAACAACCGGAACACGACCTCTACACGGTGTTGGAATCGTACTATGAGGACGACTCTCCCTACCATCAAACGGACGGCCAGAGCGGTCGGAAACTCGGTAAAAAAGCCCTGAGCATCCACCGTAACTTTATCAAAAAAGTGGCGATACCGTTCCTTCGTGAAAACAGTGTGAGAAAGTTTGACGATGTTACTGCCCCGCTCATCGTCAAGTTGCAGGACTTTTTATTACGCAAAAATAATAAACCGCAGACCGTCAACAGCTACCTTGGGGGGCTCGCCGCTATATTCGATCATCTGCTCATGCACGGTATAATTACCGACAACGTGTTCGGCAAGGTTGAAGCGCTGAAAGTAGCGGAGCAGAACTATACTGTCCGCGGATGCCATGAATCAAGAACCCAGGAGCAAGCTCCTGGGTATGTTTCACCAACAAAGATTTGTTTTATGTGAATAATTCTAACTGCTTGTTTTCATATATTTTTTCATATTCTTCTGGTTTCCGCCCCTGATTCCTTACATATCTTGCGATTGTTTCTTCATCTCCGTGTTCGCCGACTGTCCCTATGTAATATCCCCGTGTCCAGAATTCACCTCCCCATAGTGCCTTCTTTACTTCTGGGCATGCCTCAAATATTTTCCTCGCTGTTATGCTTTTTATCTTTTGTATTATAC
>JAISCO010000121.1 GCA_031265535.1 Spirochaetaceae bacterium
GACAATATGAAGTGCCCCCCGTGATATAGACCGCGGGTTTAACTACGAAGTAGTATTACCGCATATAACACAGGAGGCAAAAGAATGAAAGAAGTATACTACGTGGGACTGGATGTCCATAAGGACAGTATTCAGATGGTGGTATTGGACAACCGGAATGAACATCCCCGCAAGCGCTACACTTGACCCACAATTCGGGGAATGATTACATGCGCTGCCAAAGAAGATTTACCGCAAAGTCGAAAAAGTAAAGAAGGAAGGAAAAAAAGAGCCGGAGGCGCTAAATTGCCAACAAAGAATGGCTAAAACGGCTCAAGTTTTGAGAAATTTGAATGAAAACTTTTTCGACTTCTTCGACTTAGCGGTTAAAAATTTCTGTGGGTCAAGTTAAGCCCTAAAAGGCGCGCGAAACATTGAGCGCGTTTTACGATAGGGCGGCCGGCCGTGGCGCAATATATTGTCACCGTTACGATAAGGCTTCAGCGCCTGTATTTTTCGTAGGACATTACGGTTGGATGTTTTTTTAAAGAATTGCTGCCTGCCGTTTGGAACGCGGGGCGGTTTTTAGGCATTTTAAAGAAAGACAAGCAGGGAGAAAATGCCTAAAAACCGCGCGGAAAAAAACCGCGTAGCGGTTTTCTATTTTTATAAAGCAAATTTTGACTTGCTGTAGGGTAAGGTTTGTAAAAAAATTGTAAAAGTAAAACTGCTGGGCTCACTAGCAGCGATTTTACTTTTAGCGCTATATGCGGGAAGCGCTTAGTGATTAAGTGATTAGCAGAGATGGAAAAGCTGTCCACTAGCCACTGTTAATGAGTGGGGGTAGCGAAAAAGCGTTTTTGTGAAAGCAAAAACCTTTGGAGCTTAGGGGTCGGCAACTATGTTGCCGCGCCGTAACAAAGGTTTTATCATAGCCCTCAAAATTTTTGCCGCGCTGATTAAATGCGCTTCCCCCTTTTATTCCTCATTGTTAATTGCTCATTCCTTACTTTTTACTTTTTCCCTTTTCCTTATTATTTCCTCATTAGTTTCGCAGACAGGCGATTTGACGGCGGACTTCTTCGGGAGCGGCGCCGCCCAAAAGACGGCGCGAATTCACACAGGCGGACGGAGACAGAAGCGCGTATACATCTTCCTCAAACAGCGGGGAATGTTTTTTTAACTCGGCAAGGCTGCGGCAGGAAATACTGTTTTGCCCCGCCGTGATACAGTCGCGGACAAGGAGGGCGGCAGCTTCGTGGGCGCTCCTAAAAGGAAGCCCTTTGCGGACAAGGTACTCGGCCGCGTCGGTAGCTTCAAGGAACCCCCCCGCCGCGGCCTCCGCCATACGCTTCGTGTTGAAACGCGCGTCCGCCATCATCCCGCGAAACATGCGAAGGCACATTTCAACGGTGTCAAGGCTGTCAAAAAGCGCCTCCTTATCTTCCTGCAAATCCTTGTTGTACGCATAAGGCAGTCCTTTAAGCAGTGTAAAAAGCGTTACCATATTTCCAGTTGTACGCCCCGCTTTTCCGCGTATCAATTCCGCAAAATCAGGATTTTTCTTTTGGGGCATTATTGACGAACCGGTACTCCATGCCTCCGCCAAATCAATAAACTTGAATTCCTCGCTTGACCAAAGCGCGATATCCTCACAGAAGCGGGAAAGATGCGTCTGAACAATCGCGCAGTCTGACGCAAGTTCCAGCGCAAAGTCCCTGTCGGCGATACTGTCCATAGCGTTCAAGGTCGGCCCCGAAAAGCCGAGCGCGCCGGCAGTAGCTTCACGGTCAAGCGGCAGACTCGACCCGGCCAGAGCGCCGGCCCCAAGCGGACATTCATCAAAGCGGGTAAGCGCGTCTGTAAAACGCCGTTGGTCGCGGCGCAAGGCGCACGCCCACGCGCAAAGATAGAAGCCAAGCGTTACGCACTGCGCCCGTTGAAGGTGGGTGTATCCGGGCATGATACTTTCCGTATGCCGCCCGGCTATGTCGAGCAGCGTGTTCACAACGGCGTCAATACCGCTCTGAATCCCCGGTATACGCCGCTTTAGGTATAGCCTTATGTCGAGCGCCACTTGATCGTTCCGGCTTCTGCCCGCGTGAACCGATCTCCCCGCGTCTCCCAAGCGCGCCGTCAGAATCCCCTCGATAAATGAATGAATGTCCTCAGCCGAATCGTCTATAACGAGTTTGCCGGACTTGATTTCAGACGCGATATTCAACAGTTCCGCGTCCAGAGCGGCTGTAGTCTCCGCGCTAAGAATACCCTGTTTTCCCAGCATGGCCGCATGGGCGCGGCTGCCTTCTATATCGTCAAAAACAAGCCGTTTATCTATGTTGATTGACGCTTGAAACGCAAAGGCTTCCGCGTCCGGTCTATCCACAAGACGCCCCGCCCAAAGTACGGGCTTAGTATTCTTCATTATCATCGTCCGCCGCGCCGCCGGCCATAACGGTCTCGACAGGCTCCGGCGTACCGTAGATGTCCGGACGCAAAACGGCTTTTATTTCTGGAGTGGACAGCGAGAACAGTTCTATGCCGCCGTTGTTGTCTATCATGCTGCAACAGCCGTCGAACAGGACGCCGTCCGCTATACGCAATCGTCCGGCGCGTATATCGCCGTGAACTTCGCTGCCCGATGTCAAATCAACCTTATCTTCGGCTTTTATATCCGCGGTTACCAAACCATGCACCGTTATAGAGCGGACATAGATATGATCGCAGGAAACCTGAGCCCCTTTGCCGACTATAAGGTCTCCCTTGGCTTCTATGGTGCCGTTAAATTTGCCCATTATGCATATAACTCCGTCAAAATTCAGCACACCCTCAAACGAGGTTGTCTTTGACAAAGTTGCCGTCGGAATAATTTCTTTTTGATTACTGTTTAAAAATGAAACCATCTATAATTTCACCGTATTTATAGGTTTTTCCAAAATAGGCATACCGATTTCTTCTGCTTTTAAGCGCCGCCATTCCGCCCCGGTCTGTTCTATATTCTCTTTTATCATGGAAAACATTTTCTTTACTAAACGGGCTTTTTCTTCAAAACGCGCGCGAAAAGATGCGCCGTCTTTTTCAAACTTATCCGACGCTTCCCTGATAAGTTCTTCGGTTTCATTTTGAAGGCTTGCAATGCTCTGTTTTAAGTCGGCGTTTAACTTCTCTGCAAGTATAAGGCGTTTTTCCCGCGCTCCAAGCTGCGAAATAAGCACCTTATTACGCAGGGCGGCGCGTATCCGCGCAAGTACAACTAAAAAATTGAACGGCTTAATGATATAATCGTAAGCTCCAAGCTCAAACGCTTCAACTATTTCTTTTACATCATTAATTTCAGACAGCAAAAGGACAGGTATGTCCATTGTTTTTGGGTCGGCTTTTGCCGCTCTAAGGATTTCCCAACCGCTCACTTTAGGCAGCACGACGTCAATTATAAGCATATCCGGAGGCTCATTTCCGCCTATCTTGTCCAAAACAAGTTGTCCGTCCGGCGCCTTTTCTACAGCAAAGCCTAGTTTCGATAGCATCAGATCGAAAAAATCAAGGTTTAAGGCATCATGATCCGCTATTAGAATCTTTTTCCGGTTTATCATTAAAACCCCACAACGTCATAATTTAACTGAAAGTTAAGGCGTCTCTTAATTATAAACCGCACGATTATCTTAATGCAATCCCACCGGCCAGCCGGTTTCAATGCGCTCCGCGCCCGCCAGCGGGTTTACATACGCTCCGCGTTAGCGTCCCGAAAGCGATGGTTGAGCCCTCTGCCTTTGGTACGAAAAAGGCGCTTGGCATACGCGGCTGCTCTCATTGTTAATTGCTCATTTATGTTGGGTTTACATGCGCCCCGCGCCCGCCAGCGGGTTTTACATACGCTCCGCGTTAGCGTTTTGCCGCCGCCGCAAACTTGTTTGCGCCGTTGGCGGCGGAGCGGTTTTCGGTTCGATAGCGGTGGTCACTCCTCTGTCACTCCTCATTCCTAACTGCTCATTGATAATTGTTAATTGCTCATTCCTCGTTGGGCGGGACACGGCGTTCACTTTGATAACGGCGGTAAGGGGTTTTCCGTCCACCAGTCTGCCAGTTATGTATTAAGCCGAATCTTGAATTTATGGGCGTGTCCGGCGCGCAGCGCCGGACCGGGCTTTCCGCTCCAAATCCTCAACTTTGCCTGTGGCAAAGTTTGCGGGATTTCCACTTCAATCCCTCACGCAGGCTCAATGAACAAGAGTATACTGAAAATGGGCGGTTAAAATGAAGATGAAGGATATGGGCGGTAAGCTCTGTCTTACTGCCCGGCGCTATCAACAACAGGCAGGCTTAAAATTTTGAAACGCCGGTTAAGCATCCGTTTTAACTCCTACGGGAGTCGAACCCGTGTTGCCGGAATGAAAATCCGGTGTCCGAACCACTAGACGAAGGAGTCGCTTTCAATAAATTTAATCTATCAAATTTTAGTTTTTTATGTCAATACATATTTTAAAATATTTTTTACACGAATTACGAATTCAGCCGTCAGTAAAATTGTCTGCAAGAGTTAAGCGGTAAGCTGCCGGTCATGTAGATGGCGCTTCATTTATTTTGCCTGACGTTTTGCCACCTGCTTTGCCCTATAAGGAAGGACAAGACCGCAATGTGGTGCAGGCGGAACTAGTGTTCGTACACGATTGTAACAGTGGATGAGCTTGTTCCAAAACTGAAGTTTTGGAACAGCTTCAATACATGAAGAATTTTATGAACCGCGAAGTTAAAGAAGTCGAATAAGTTTTTAAGAGCCCCTTCTTTCTCTTTCCTTCTTCGACTTTTTCGACTTTGAGGTAAAATATTCTTCTTCCGGTCTTGAGTGTCCTTTTTACTTTTTCCCTTTTCCTTGCTTACTGCGCTTCCCCGCGGAAATATCGGTGATGGCGGAAACGATGGGTTAGAGGATGACGCAGCAACGCATGTTGAGCCGGGCGCTGAACAAAAACCTTGCGGTTTTTGTTCAGCGGAGTTTCATTCTTCCCAAAGCCATGTTGAAAGGTAGCGTTCGCCCGTGTCGGGAAGTACGGCGACTATTGTTTTACCTTTATTTTCGGGGCGTTTTGCCACAGTAAGGGCGGCCTCCAGCGCGGAACCGGACGAGATCCCGACAAACAGTCCCTCTTCCTTGGCGGCCCGCCGCGCGGCGTAAGCCGCCTTGGTGTCGTCTGTTTCGTATATTTCGTCCACAATATTTTTGTCAAAGACTTTAGGAATGAAGCCGGCGCCTATTCCCTGAATTTTATGCGGACCGGGTGCGCCGCCCGACAGTACGGGGGAGCTTGCAGGTTCAACCGCGATTACTTGCACAGTGGGCTTTTTGGATTTTAGGTATTTGCCCGCGCCGCTAATTGTTCCGCCTGTGCCTACGCCGCCGATGAGTATGTCAACTTTACCTTCGGTATCTTCCCAAATCTCCGGCCCGGTGGTTTTTTCATGGATTTCAGGGTTTGCGGGATTATCAAATTGCTGCGGTATAAATGAATTGGGTGTTGCCGCGGCAATTTCCTCGGCCTTTGCGATCGCGCCCTTCATCCCTTTAGCGCCCTCCGTCAATTCAAGTTTGGCTCCAAGCGCTTTTAGGAGTTTCCGGCGTTCTATGCTCATCGTTTCGGGCATGGTCAATATTAGTTTATAACCTTTGACGGCGGCGATAAACGCGAGCCCAATGCCTGTATTACCGCTTGTGGGCTCAATTATTGTGCTTTCTTTCGTTAAACGGCCTTCCTTTTCCGCCGCTTCTATCATCGCTTTCGCTATGCGGTCCTTGACGCTGTGTAACGGGTTAAAATACTCCAGCTTGACATACACGGTCGCGCCGCCGTCATTCAGTTTGTTTATTTTGACTATTGGGGTTTTCCCAATTAGATCCGTGATTTTATCGGCTCTTGCCATAAAATTCTCCTTAGTTTTAGCGGATATTTTCCGCCGGTATTATGCCGGTATACTACCAGTCTTCCCTAGTAATACTAGGTATATTGTTTTTTGTCAACCCCCCCGCGCCCCCAACTAGCAATTCCGATTTCAAAACGAAAATCAGCGCAACGCGGATGGCCACCGCAAAGAGGTAAAAAGGAAAAGGTAAAAAGGAAAAATGAGGAATGAGGAATGAGGAATGAGCAATGAGCAATGAAGGCGGCCGCACTGGTGGGGGAACAGGTGGTGGTAAGCCAAACGCAAGGGATTGAAGCGGAATTTGCGAAGCGTAACGAAGCAAATTGGAGCGGGAAGCACTGTTTTTACGGAGCAAAAATGCGCCCAAAATCAAAAAGGCAAACCACACAATAAATGAGCAATTAACAATGAGCAATTAAGAAGGCGGGCAGCCGCGTATGCAAGCGCTTTTATCGGACCCTAAGGCACGGAGCAAAAGTTGCTTCCGGTATGCTAGCGCGGAGCGCATGTGCCTCCATGGCAAATGGTTAGGGGCGTTTTATTTT
>JAISCO010000214.1 GCA_031265535.1 Spirochaetaceae bacterium
CTCAAGTTTGTTGCGTCTAAGTAATCAACTATGATATAAATAATTTGTGTGGCGAAAAGTGGCGAATGGTGGCGAAAAAATCATGTACGGAGCCTTGAGTAACGGCGTGTTTTGGCTGACGGCGAAATACAATTACGCTTGCAGCCTTATATATGGCGGCCGGGGGCGTTTAATTGCTTAACGGAGGCTATTACAACACGCTTGATGAAAAGGGGCGGATTACATTTCCGGCGGCGCTTCAACGGGCGCTTTCGTGCGACACCCTTGTGCTGACTCGCGGGATAGAACCGTGTTTGTGGGTATATCAGCCTGAAAAATGGCAGGAATTCGCCGGTAAGTGGGAGAGCGCTTCGCCCATGTTAAAAGACGTGCGTAAGATGCAGCGGCATTTTTTAGGATGGGCGGCAGAGGCGGAGATTGATAAGTCCAGCCGTCTTGCCATACCGCAGAGTTTGCGCGAGTATGCCGGTCTTAAACGTGACTGCGTCATCATCGGCGTCGGGCAGCGGATCGAAATTTGGGATGCCGCTACTTACAAGACTGTAAACGAGGGGGAAGACGGGGAGAGTTTGGCTCTGGCGGCGGAACAGTTTGGCGGGCTGTTTTGACGGTTTCGCATACTCCGGTTATGCCGGAGGAAGTTTTACGTTTCCTTGTTTCCGAAAGTTTTACTCAGGATGGGAACGGGGAGTACATGATAGACTGCACTCTTGGCGAGGGAGGGCATAGCGCTGTCTTTTTAAGGCGTTTTCCTGATTTGCTAATCACCGGAATAGACGCTGATAAAGATATAATCAATGTCGCGCGTGAGCGATTAAAAGAATTTGGAGGACGTATAGAGTTCTATCGCGGGTGGGCGCAGGATTTTTTATCCGGCTTAGGCGCGGGGGAAGCGCCTGAAAATTTGCCTGCCCCGCGGCTGCCAAGTATCATTCTTTTGGATTTGGGGGTGTCCCTTTACCATTACGAGAAAGGGGACAGGGGGTTTAGTTTTAGAGGGGCTGAGCCTTTGGATATGAGGATTGATACCGGAAGCGGCCTGTCCGCCGCCGAAATTCTTGACCGCCGCAGCGAGGCGGAGATTGCCGATATGCTTTTTTTTAACGCGGGGGAACGTTATTCAAGGCGTATCGCGCGCGCGATTGCCGAAACTCGGCGGCGGACTGCTTTAACAAGCGCCGCCGCCCTGGAACGGCTCGTTTGGGACGCGGTTCCGGCCGCATACCGGCACGGGAAGATTCATCCGGCGACAAAGACATTTCAGGCTTTGCGTGTCGAGGTGAACGGCGAGCTTAAGAAACTGCCCGGGCTATTGAGCGCGGCTTTTGAGGCGCTGCGTCCGGGGGGGCGGCTCGGCGTAATTACTTTTAATTCGCTGGAGGATCGGATAGTAAAAGTGTTTTTCCGTGTCAAATCCGCCGGAAAACGCTTTGACGGTTTTTTTGCCGGCTCTGCCGGATATGCCGGCGGGAAAGGCTTTGACGAGACATCTGAAACGCCGATAGAAAAGGAAGCGCTGCTGCTGACCGCAAAGCCGGTACAACCCTTGATGGAGGAAATTAAAACGAATCCTCCTTCACGAAGCGCAAAACTGCGGGCGCTTGAAAAAATCAGGCCGCGCGAAGGTTGACTATGGGATCTAAATTTTTTTTGTATTTTATGGCTCTGAGCATATCGCTTTCACTGGGGGCCGCTGTTTGGCAATCGGCGCGTTATGCCGCTCTAAAACGGGAAGCGCAGGCTTTGGTTGAGCGTCAGGAGGAGTGGATAGAAAATAATAAACGGCTTATCACGGATATTGCCGTACTTTCATCCTCCGCCCGTATCGAAGATTTTGCCAAGGAAAATCTAAGGCTCGAAAAAAAGGAGCCGGAAGAAGTTCTTCAGGTAATTATAAAAAATGAATGAGCCGCCAGAATAAGTAGGCTTCATTTTTAGGTGTATTTATGCTGATGACGTTTAAGGAAGCGGGTGCCGTTACAGGTTTGGAGCTATTATCCGGCGGCACGGAAAACGCGGAAAACCGGGGTTTTGATTCGGTCCGCGTTGATTCAAGGCTGGCCGGCCCCGGCGCTTTGTTCGCGGCGCTGGCGGGTGAACGCCGGGATGGTCATGCATTTGTGAAGGACGCTTTTGACTCAGGCGCGTCGGGGGCGCTTGTCGAAAGGTCAAAGCTGCCGGCATTTGAATTTATGCGGACGGCGGGCAGGCCTTTTACGCTGCTTGCCGCGGACAACACCTTATGGGCTTTGCAGGCGCTCGCGGCGGCTTATCTTGAGCGTTTTCCTAAGCTGCTGCGTATCGGTATTACCGGCTCGTCGGGAAAGACGACAACGAAAGAAATTGCCGCCGCTATGATAGGGCTTGAGCGTAATGTGGTTTTTAATGACGGCAATCTCAATTCCGATATAGGGCTGCCGCTTTCTGTTTTTAATGTACGCGGCGGGCATGATGTGGGTATTTTCGAAATGGGGATGAACCGTAAGGGCGAAATCGCGGAGCTTGCCGCCGTGCTAAAGCCGCATATCGCGTTAATAAGCAATACCGGCTCCGCCCACATCGGTTTGATTGGCGGCGAGCGGGAGATTGTTCTTGAAAAAAAAGCGGTCTTTTCGTGTTTTACCGGAAAGGAACACGCGATTCTGCCGGAAAAAAATGCCTTTGCGGAACTTTTGAGCGCGGGGATAAACGGGACCGTAAGTTATTTTGGAACTTCGGCTTCTAAAAAATTCGGCGGCGCGCAGCCGCGCGGGCTTTCGGGAAGCGTGATAGTATGGGACGGGGCGGCCGTGAATTTCGCGCTGCCGGGTGAATACAACGTGATGAACGCGCTGGCGGCCGCGGCTCTCGCCGAAGCCGCCGGTGTAAGCGGAGCGGCGGTGCGCGGAGGGCTTGCGGCGGTAAAGCCGCTGTTTGGCCGCAGTGAGATTATAGAAGGCGATATTACTGTTGTCCGCGACTGTTACAACGCCAACCCTGATTCTATGGAAAAAGCAATATCGCTTTGTGACGAGGTGGTATGCGGCGGACGGCGTGTTTATGTGATAGGTTCTATGATGGAACTTGGCGGCGATTCTAAGGCGGCTCATGAAAGGCTGGGGGAGCGGCTTGCGCGGTCAAAGGCGGATATTATTTTTTTATTTGGAGAGGATGCTAAGGCGGCTTATATAAAACTGCAAAATACAAAAAATAAATTTGTGTTTTATACAAATGATATTAACGAGTTAAAATTGAAAGTTAATGACAGCGCAAAAAAAGGCGATATACTTTTATTAAAAGGAAGCCGCGCCTGCGCGCTTGAAAATGTTATTTGAATTGAGGCTTTCCCAAAACTGAAGTTTTGGGAAAGCAACCTTAAATTGCGCAGTTTTGCAAGGCTAAAAGCCTGAAAAACTGCAAGAGCCTGTCCCAAAACCATGCGCTTTAGCGTATAGTCAATTAGTTTTGGGATAGGCTCCCGTATTGCAACATTTTTTAAAAATAATTGTTGCAAGATTTTAATTAATGATGATAAAATAGATTGCTGGAAATTTTTTCAATTCGAAGGCTTTGAAAATGAATAAGAACCGGGCTATAAACAATATAATTCTCCTGAAAAAAGAAAAAAAACTGGTAAATAACGTAAAAAAATTTC
>JAISCO010000227.1 GCA_031265535.1 Spirochaetaceae bacterium
GCAATGGCAAACTATTTAGACATACAAAAAGAAGAAACCTTAAAAGCCCATGTTTTTCGGGATTATTTTGATGCAACCAGATTTGCCTATGATCCCAAGATCGGGAATATTGACTTTATCGTAACGGACGCGAAACTGGCTGCCGGAGGACTTTTTAAGGCGCATTACCTTTGGGCGGAAGCAAAAAAAGGCGAAGTTGACGAAGTGTCCATGATAACACAGTTGGTCTTGACATGTAAGAAAACCTACGATTCGGGGGAGTTCATGCCGCCGCCGTATCTTGGCTGTTTTGACGGTAAAAAAATCGGTTTTCTGCCGTTCCATGACATACTGCCTATTTTTGCCGAAAACGATATAAACTGGAACGCCGCGCCCAGCAATTACCTGTCCGATGATTTTATTAAAGCCAGAAAAAAAATAACAAAACTGCTTGCAAAAAATTTTATCGTATATGATTTTAACGAGGATAGCGCGGAAATAAAGAGTTTTATTAAAAATAATTTTATTCCGGGCATGGCTTCCATAAAAAGTCCCATAACAAAAAATAATTTTCCGCATATTTACAACAGATGGGTGACGGAAGTAAAACCCACCATTAATATATCCGCTGAGGAATGGATTGAATTTAAGAATTCAGGCGTTCTGGATTGTGATTTTTTCAGGGCCGACATAATGAGCAAAGACGGTACAACTATTACCGAAAGATTAAAAATTGTGCTTGGTAACGACAGGTATAAATTGCAGGAACAAATAAAAGGCCGATTATTTTCTTCTGAAATTGATTTTACCGATGGCGGCGCCGCTTACCGCCGTTTTTGGAATAAATATGAACGCCCGCCCGCCGAGGAATACCAGCAGTATATCATAGACCGCCGCGATTTGCTTGTGCCGCAAAATATACGGGAAGTCAAAGGTTCTTTTTTTACGCCGCAAATTTGGGTGGAAAAATCGCAGGAATATATAGAAAAAGCGCTAGGGGTAAACTGGCAGGACGAATACATTATTTGGGATTGCGCCGCTGGAACTGGAAATTTATTGGCCGGACTGGTAAATAAATATAACATTTGGGCTTCCACCATAGACCAACCCGACGTAGACACCATGCACGCCATGATTGACGAGGGCTTAAACCTGCTGCATGACCATGTATTTAAATTTGATTTTTTGAATGACAAATTTGATAAATTGCCGGAAGAATTAAAAGAAATTGTAACCGACCCGGGAAAAAGAAAAAAATTGATTGTCTATATCAATCCGCCCTATGCGGAAAGTTCCGGCGGTCCCGGCGCAAAAAAAGGCGTAACCACAAGCCACGCTACCCATTATGAATACAAAGATTGTTTGGGAAAAGCGGCGAATGAATTGTTTGCGCTTTTTATGACTCATGTATATGTACAATTAAAAGGCGTTCATCTTGCGATGTTTTCTACATTAAAATATCTTAATTCTTCTAATTTTACGAAATTCCGCGAATGGTTTGCCGCCGTATTTGATAAGGGGTTTATGTGTAAGGCAAATACATTTGATAATGTTAACGGTGAATTTCCTATTGGTTTTTTAGTTTGGGATATAACAGGCGATGAATTCAAAAATCATTTTCCAAAAATCGTCAAACTCGATGTATTAAATACGGATGGTTCGTATATTTCCAAAAAGAGTTTCTACAATGGACAAGTATATATAAACAAATGGATTGTGCCGTTTGGCGCGGAAAAAAATTTAATAGGCAATCTCTATTTTACCAGTAATGATTTTCAGCAAAACAATCTGGTTTATATTAGTTTGCAAGGAACGGGAAGTCATCTATCCTCTATTGCGATCAATGAATCCAATATTTTTATTGCTTCCATTTATTATTCAGTACGTCATTGTTTAGATCATACGTGGATCAATCACAACGATCAATTTCTAAATCCGACCGGTAACGATTATAAAAAGGACAAAATGTTTCTTAACGATTGTTTGATTTATACATTATTCGGTAATAAAAACCGTATTTCCTGTAAAGACGGCGTAAATCATTGGATACCTTATTCAGAACAAGAGGCAGGCGCAAAAGGGAAATTTAAATCAGATTTTATGTATAATTTTATAAAAGACACAAAATTTTCACGGGAAGCGAAAGAAGTTTTAGATTCAGGTTTGGAATTATGGAGATATTATCATGCAAAAACCCAAAATAATAAAACCATTTCCGTAAACGCTTCTTTTTATGACATTCGGGAATATTTTCAGGGACGCGCCTCTAACGGCAAGATGAACAATAAATCTACTGATGAAACATATAACAAGATAATTAAAGCATTGCGGAATAATGTAAAATTGTTAGCCCAAAAAACAGAGCCAAAAATTTATGGATACGGGTTTTTGAAGGGGTAATTGTACGATGTCGTTGAATCAACTTGATACAAATAAAAAAGAACTTTAGGACTTTATTGGGTTCATCGCTTTCACTGGCGGAGTATTTAATTTGTTGAGCATGTGTGTTATCCGTTAAGATTTGTACCTGCGAATAATACTACCGGCTGCTATTTGAAACCGCGGACCTTAATTCAAGGTTTTCATTTTCATACGGTGCAAAAGCCGTATAAGAGGCAGGCTCAGTATGATGGCGGTAGCGGGGAAGACGGCGCGGTAACTGAGCATAGCGGCGGCGGAACCTATCAGCGGGCCGAACGCGGCGCCGGTGGACCCTGCCGACGAGTTAAGCCCGAACACGCTGCCCTGATGGTCGTAGCTTGTATTGGCCGCGAGCAGTGCTTGCAGCGCCGGAGCTATACCGCCCAGAAAGAATGCCGGGATAAGGTGCAGTCCCACAAGCGACCAAAGATTCATCGCAAAGATCTGCGCTATGCCGGCACAGCCGCCGGCAAGACAGATAATCAGCGTCTTCCAGTACCCGATACGCGGACAAAATTTTCCTGAAATAATAGAACCAAGCGCGCCCGCCACAGAGCCAAGTCCCAAAACTAAACCTATAGATGACCCTATATAACGCGAATCCGCAACAATCTCCAGCAAAAAAAGCGGCAGGATAGGATTGACTGTTGTATTTGCCATCTGAAACAAAAACGAGACCGATAGCAGCAAAACAATCTCGCGGTTGGACGCTATAGCCTTAAATTCAGTGGTCCAGCTTTCCTTTTTTTTAGTTTTTGGTCTGACGCCGGTGGCCCTGACACTGGTGTCCCTGACGCCGCGCGCCCCCTCGCGCACACCTTTCAGCACGATTAACGCCGCCAGAAGCAGTATGCCGCCGGTTCCAACAAAGGCCGCCCGGTGTCCTAAAAAATCAGTAATCAGCCCGCCTATAACCGGCCCCAGAGAATTTCCGACATATACGCCGGTTTGCATCAACCCTAGCGCCATAGTAAGATTGGCCTGCGGCACTATGCCGACAACAAGGACGTTTGCCGCCGCCACAGTACCGGTAAGGCAGCCTTGCATGACACGCAGCGCCAATAATTGCCACGGCGAATTGACTAACGCCATAGCTGAAACGATAAACGCGCCGCCGAACATGGCCCTCATCAACATAGTGCGGCGTCCGTAAACATCGGCCAAGCGCCCCCAGATAGGCGCAAAAACAGCAAGCGCCACGGACGCGCACGAGTGAATAACGCCTGTCCATATTTTGAGGAGATGCGGCTCTCTTATGCCTATATCATCCGCGAGAAAAAGCGGTATAACCGGCATTGACAACGAAAAGCCCAGTATCGCAAACGTTTCAGCAATGAGGACGGCGGCATAGTTTAACTTCCACGGTTTCAACTGAGGCTAGGCTCCATGTTCAACATGGGAAAAGGCAGCACCCCGTCTATGGTCTTGCGCCCTGTAAACGCCATAATCAGCCGGTCAAGACCAAGCGCGACACCGGAACAGCGCGGGAACGGGTATTCCACGCCGTCCGGGGATTTGCGCGGCAAAAATATTTTCCAGTAATCACCGTCAATCGCGTGTATCTGCGCCCCGCTTTGCCGCTTGGCTTCCTGCTCCGACAGAAAAAATTTACGCACTTCTTCCGCGTCTGTTTCCTCCGAATAACAATTTGCCATCTCTATGCCGTTGACATACAATTCCCAGCGCTGCCTCGTCGCTCCTCTACCGCCGAATTTGGCCAGGCAAGGGACGGCTGCCGGGTAATCAAGCAGCGCAACCGGTTTTTCTTTTGGCAGACGAGGCTCAACCGTGTGGATAAATATCAGATTGTATATGTCGCCGCCGCTCATTGTATCAGGAATATCGAGTCCAAGCCGCCGCGCTTCATCCGGCAGCGTTCCATTTTCCAGTTTTTCTATCAGGCTGAAGCCCGCAAGCCGCGAGAACGCTTCGTCCATCGTCCAGCGTATAAAAGGCGGTTCCAGACTTGGCCCGCCTCCAACAGCGGCAAGCAGCGCGTTAAACAATGTTTCCGTTATATCGAGCGAATCCGTGTAATCCGCGTCCATTGTATAGTATTCAAGCATAGTGAATTCTGGACTATGCATGAGGCCGGACGATTCGCAATTCCGAAAACACTTGCAAATCTGATATATGTCTGTCCTGTGGGCGGCAATTAACCTTTTCATCCAGATTTCAGGCGACGGCACAAGCCAGTAATCCCGCGCCGTTTGTTTTTTGCTGTTCAACGCGGGAAGCCGTGTTGTTTTGAACACCTCTAAACATGATTCGGGGATCAAATCCGGCGCAAGAAGAGGCGTATCGACCTCAAGATATTTACGGCTGTCAAAAAACTTGCGCACATTACGCATTATGTCCGCGCGCTTACGCAATAATTCTATGTCCATATCGCAGAATACTCTAAAAGATAGATAATATGAAGTGCTTTTTCGCGGCGGGGAGGCTCATTTGAAACTGTCCTCATTCCTCATTTTTCCTGTTACTTTTTACCTTTTCCTTTTTCCTTTTTACCATGTACACGCTCACTAGTTCGCGTGCCGTTTTTGGGCGGGGGGAGCGGGGGCGTGTCTGGCAGCTAGAAATAACGCCATCTCGACCTCGCTGATTGTTGTATGCAGACGCTTTGCTATTTCATTAGGCGGAATACCGGCCGCTGATAATTCCGCCGCCTTGCGTATGCGCTGACTGTCTGTTTGATCCGCTCTGTCCGCCGTTTCGATTTCTACCGGATTTATTTTAAGCGGCGGCGTATAGTTTTTTTTGCCAAGCTCGCGGTATGTCTCTATGGCGGTGTCTTTTTTTTCTTCTGCCAGTTTTTTTTGCGTTTCTTCGGCAGCCTTGTAATTTTTCAACAGGCTTTCATGCGCCGCGATACGGCGGTCAAGTTCTTCCAGTAATGATTTTAATTTTTTTACGCGCTCTTCGATTAATTCAGAGTCGCGGTCTGTAATTCTATCAATTTCATTGATAATCTGAGCCGCTTCCCGCCGCGTTTCCGGCGGGATTCTATCCGCGGCGGTACGCTTTTTTATATAAAAAAATAATACAAAGAATGATACAACACTGATAATCAGCGCCGCCGACGAAAAAAAATATGCCATGTTTCAAATGCTGTACCGGTTTACCCGGTTAAGTCTATATAATTTCCCAATGACGGGTCGCGGAAAGCCTGTTTACCGCGACCGCCGCCGTCTTGATTTTGCGCGTGTTTCCGGTCATGCCTTTTTTGTGAATCCTGATCTTTGTATGAGCCAAGCGATTCCAATTCTTCACTGCCGTCTTGCATTTCGTTTACAGAATGTGATTTTTCTTCTGTTTTTTTTTCAAACACGGCGGCGTTCATTGCGCCGCGCAGCATAAGGCCGTCTTTTTGCGCGGCGGCATCCTTGGCAACGTTGTCCAACTGTGAAAAAAGAATCTGTAGATCAATCGGCTGCATCGCCATTATTTTGTTACCGGCTTTTGCTGTAAAACAGCGTCTGTTTCAATATATTTAACCGCGTGTATTACCTCATTTTCTAAAATAAAAGTTGACGCCTTAAACTCGCTGCTTATAGTCTGCTTGATGTCACGAATTTTAATAACAACGCCGGGGTAAATTTGCGCCGATGCGGAAACACGCCCAACCTGAATGGTGTCTTTAAGTAACTTTTCTGTTATTTCATTGATTTCATCGGTAATGCTTGCTATTTCTTCATTTGTTTTTTTATACGCTTCCGTTAATTCCTGAAAATACGCTTCTTTATCTTCCGGCAGCGTCCCGCGCTGCTGCCTTATGGCTGTTAAAGTTTTAAGATTAATAGAAATACTGTCAAAATCGGCCATAAATTTGTCACGTTTTGCGGTAAGTTCCTCAAGTTGAGATTTTCTTTTTGGGTCAACGCCAACTTCGCAGATAGTTTCAGTATTCCCGGACGGACTGCCCAGTGATTTTGCGTTTATTTCTTCACCTGCGCGCAAACGGCCGCCTATGATTGCGGCTCTCTTTCCTTGACAAATGATACACTTTTCAGCATCAATTGTTGAATTAAGAATTCCGTCAGATACAGTGACCATTAAACCGGCTTTTACATCCGAATTTTCTATAAATTTTGCCCACACTGAACGTCCCGCGCTTATGAACTCGCCTTTTTTACCGGCAATTCCCTGCCGTACGATTATATCACCTTCCGCAATCAGCGAAGCCTTATCAACGAGTCCGCAGACTTCAATATTGCCGGATGCTTTAACTGAAAATCCTTCTTCAACATTGCCGTTTATAACAACATTTCCAAGAAAAAGGATGTTGCCGGTTTTTAAATTAACGGAACTATCAATCGTATAAACCGATTCGACATTTATTTTTCCGTTTGTCATGACGACTTGCCCGTTAATGTCGGAAAGAATCAGGCATTTATCATCGGACAAACGGACGTTTTTGCCAAGAATTACCGGAAAATCTTTGCCGTCCTGCGCCGGCAAAGATTTTCCGGTTACTGTAAAACCTGTTTTACCTTTTTCCGCGGAGCATACTTTTGCGAGTTTTTCGTCTTTTATCACATTTTGAATTATATTTAATTCTTTGAAATTAACCTTGCCGTCAGCGCTTTCTGAAAGTCTTACGCGGCCCGGCTCCGTATCAAAAAAATATTCCAGATACGAATTTTGACCGTCAACAGGAACTTTACCAACCGCGGCGCATATTTTTTCGTTATAAACCGGTCTGTCGGCAAATGCTTTTAAGCTGTCTTCGTTGATGCCGTATACAACTTTGTTTGACTTTAATATATCGCGGTACTCATCGTAAGTATAATCACGCCCCCCTGCTTTAGGCTGGGTTACATACAGGAAGGCTTTCATTTCCTGTTCATCAATTTCAACATTAACCACAGTATCGTAAAACATAATGTGTTTAAAGTCCGCTATACGCACATAATCATTCGTTGGATGTTTTAATAAGTCGTTTAATATATTGTTGTTATGAATCACATCGCGTTTATTCAATACGTGCGCGGCCATACTCTTGCTTACAGATGCCCCGTTCCCTGAAGGACTTGTAATTTTTACATACACACCGTCCTCTCTGCATTGCACAAAAATATCACCGTCAATATCTACCGGAGCCGTAACAGTTTCGGTTTCATAATCAGTTATCTCAGTGTCTGAAAGTTCGCTTTCGTCTTTGTCGTCTACTACAGGTAAATTTCTTTCATAAGCGCGAATTTTGCATAAATCCTTGCCAATGCCAAGAAATGATGTTTGTTTTTCAATAATTTCGTATTTAATGTGCCTAAGCGGAACGCCAAGCAGGGTAGCCGCTTCCGATATAGCCGCTTCCAGATTCACGCCTTCGACTTCAACACATTGAAGCGAGCGGTCTGTTTCCAAACGCTCTTTTACAGCGGCCTGCAAACGGGCAAAATCAACCAAACCGTCCCTCTACATTATGCCTTTACGGACATTTGTTAGTTTAGCGCGGATTCTAAGCATTGCCTTAGTATGCAGCTGTGAAACCCTCGATTCTGTTATTTCCAAAACTTGACCTATTTCTTTAAGAGTCAAATCTTCATAGTGATACAGGATGATAATTTTTTTTTCTTTTTCGGGCAGTTGGTTGATTACATCGTAAACTATCCTGCGGATTTCATCGCGTTCAACCACCACATCAGGTTTGAGCGCCTCAGGGCCTTCTATGCTGTCCTGAATCGACATTTTATCGTTCTCGTCCCCGGAAAACCATACGTCATTCAACGACAACACCGAAGTACTGGATATTTTAACTATAGTCTTTAAAAACTCGCCTTCGTCCATTTTTAGATAGGTGGCAACCTCATTATTGCTCACCGGCCGGCCGTGCTGGGCCTCAAGCGCGCTTACGGCGTCTTCAACTTCACGTATTTTTTGCCGTACAGAACGCGGGACCCAGTCGGTAGAGCGTAATTCATCGAATATAGCGCCGCGAATCCTAACGACGGCGTAGGTTTTGAACTTAACATTTTGCGCCAAATCGAATTTTTCTATAGCATCGAGAAGTCCAAAGGTACCGTAACTAACCAAATCATCGAATTCCACTGTAGCCGGCATACCATCGTACACTTTGCCGGCAACATACTTAACCAGCGGCGCGTACTGTTTGATAAACGTGTCACGAATCTTTGAGTCTTTATTTTGACTGTACTCCTGCCAAAGTTCTTCTTCTGATTTTTCGTCCAGAAGGGATTTCCCCATAACCTATCCTTCATCCTTTCTAAGCAAAGTTTGAATCGCTCCCGCTACCTTTTTCCCGTCGATATCATCAAAATCCAGCTCTTTTTTACCGGATTTTCGTTCTAACGACATATCGACAGTCCCCCGCAATGGACTATCCTCAGAAACCGCATGTTTAGACTGAAAGCCCCTTGCCGGTTCCCCGCCGCTATAATCCGCAGGCTCATAAGGCACAAAAACATCCATATCCACATCATAGTCTTCATTTTTGGAAGCCGCCGCCTTTTTAGGCGCTATCGCCTTTTT
This sequence comes from Spirochaetaceae bacterium, assembly GCA_031265535.1. GTDB lineage: Bacteria > Spirochaetota > Spirochaetia > Treponematales > Breznakiellaceae > JAIRMY01. The sequence goes on from JAISCO010000227.1 coordinate 8,893, forward strand.
AGGCGGCGCTAAATCTCCGTTTTTACTATACTCGTTACTATCAATTTGTTCTAGTCCCTCTGACGAAGCCTTATCATAGTCCTCTGATGAGGCCGCGTTAGAGGATGTCATCCCCGTTAAGCCGGCGGAAGATGGTTTTATGGGGTCTGTATCTCCAAGCAATTCAAATTCTTCAGGCAGGATGTCCGCCGCTTCTCCCGCGTTGTAATCCAAGCCCGATATATCCGGTATATCGTTATCGTTGACCGCCCATTCGTTGTCGTCTCCCACAGAATAATCAACATTATGTCCAAGCAGGCCGTCCGTGTCGTCATTGATGGTATCCGCCGGCTGTAGGAATCTGTCATAAATATAATATATCCCGACAACAAGAACGAAAAACAGTCCGGCAAAAATCAATGCCCGCGCGAAGGCAATCAAAAAAACGGTTTTTCCTATAAGTCCAAAAATGAGAGAAAGTAAAAAAGCGCAGCCGGCGCTTATGCCGGCCACCATAGGATTAAACAATTTTCATCCCCTCACGTCTTATGCCTAAGGGCACGGGCAGAACATTTTAAGTTCCAAGCAGACGTTTAACCATGTTGCGAAAGCCGCCGCCTTCACGAATTTCTGTTTTTTCTAAACGTCCCACAATATGCTGAACGCATTGCGCGGCTCTGCTCTTTGGAGATTCTACCATAAACGGACGCTGCCTGAGTACGGCCTGCGAAACGGCCGCGTCATCGTACACAAAACCCAGATACTCCAGTTTAACATTTAAAAACTGTCCTGTTATAGATATCATGCGGTCGGCGACTTTCTTTGCGTCCGTTACATTATGGACACGGTTTACCACAAGTTTAAGTCCCATATCAAGGTTTTCAATCTCTGTGGCGATTATTTTGACGATACCGTAAGCGTCTGTAATAGCGGTGGGTTCCGGCGTTGTGATGATAACGGCATCGTCCGCCGCCGCTATAAAATCCAATACATTGCTGGAGACCCCGGCGCTTGTGTCTATTATGATGATGTCGGCTTTGGAAAGGGTATTCAATTCATCAATAAAAACATTACGTTCAGCATCGGTTAAATTGGCTATCTTTGAAAAACCGGAGGCCCCGGCTACAATGCTGATGCCGTACTCTGTTTCCGTCAGGATTTCACGCATAGTCTTTTGCTTGCGGATTACATGGTACAAGTTCCATTTAGGCACCATTTTTAGCATCACATTGACATTTGCAAGCCCCAAATCCGCGTCCAGTACAATAACTTTTTTGCCAATACGGGCATACGCCAGCGCCATGTTTACCGACAAATTCGTCTTACCGACACCGCCCTTGCCGCTTGCTATTGTTATTATCCTTGTTTTATTGGATTTTCCGGAATATGCCTGCTTGTCCGTATTGTTTTCTTTTGCCCTAACCAACTTCCGCAGTTGTTCGGCTTGATCTTCCATTCAATTCTCCTGAAAAAAATACACTTACTAACGATATATCGGTATTAAAATTACCATGATTAACAGTAAACGGCAAATACCAGTCCGAAAAAGAAGGAAGAACAATTAAGAAGTAAGAAGGAACAATTAAGAAGTAAGAAGTAAGAAAATATTAAAGTGAATTTTAGTATAACCGATATTGAAATATGGTCAGGCATTTATGACCGCGGTTGCAAAAAATCATCAAGCAATCAAGCAGAAGATGATTTATTAAAGTCGATTAAATTCCAGTTAATGTTGGCGGTATAGCCGCTATTCAAAGGGGAAAAAAGCATGATAATTAACCATAATCTTAGCGCCATGTTCGCGAACAGATCATTAAATGTTACACAAAATTATTTGGATAAAAATACTGAAAAATTATCGAGCGGGCTTCGTATAAACAGGGCCGGCGATGACGCTTCCGGTCTTGCGGTATCGGAAAAGCTGCGCAGTCAGATACGAGGTTTGAATCAGGCCTCGTCAAACGCTCAGAACGGTATTTCTTTTATTCAGACTACGGAAGGTTATTTGCAGGAATCACAGGATATTATTCAACGCTTACGTGAACTAGCCGTACAGTCCGCAAACGGTATATATACGTCGGAAGACAGGATGCAGATTCAGGTTGAAGTTTCTTCATTAGTTGATGAAATTGACCGTATAGCGAGTCACGCCCAGTTTAACGGATTGAATATGCTTACCGGGCGTTTTGCCCGTGAAAATGGCGAGAATGCGGTAACGGCTTCAATGTGGCTTCATATCGGCGCTAATATCGACCAGCGCGAGCGCATGTATATCGGTACAATTACGACAAAGAGTTTGGGACTGCGCGATATTGGGGACGATACAATTATGTCGCTCGAAACCCCCGATGAGGCTAACCGCGCGATTGGAACGCTGGATGAAGCGTTAAAAATCGTCAGCAAGCAGCGGGCGGACCTGGGCGCGTATCAAACTCGTTTGGAACACGCGATACGCGGTATTGACATTGGCGCGGAAAACTTGCAGGCATCTGAATCCCGTATACGTGATACGGATATGGCAAGTGAGATGGTTACATATACAAAGAATCAGATACTCAGCCAGAGCGGTACCGCTATGCTTGCGCAGGCGAATCAGAGAGCGCAGACAGTCTTGCAGTTGCTGCAATAACAGACGGCAGCGGCAGTAATGATTAAAATAAGAATGCAAAGCGCCGGCGGCATTATCGAAATTGATAAACCGTGCGCCGGCTGCTGGATAGACGCGCGTAATGTTGATAAATCTGATTTACAACGGCTTGAACAGGATTATGGAATTGCCGCCGAGCTGCTGGCAGACATAATGGACATAGACGAACAGTCTCGCATTGAACAGGACGAAAACTATATAGCCATTATCGTAGGTATGCCTGTATGGGATACCAGCAACGAGATCGCCTGTTTTACCGTGCCATTGGGTATAATTTTATTTCATGATAAAATAGTTACTGTATGCCAGCGTTCCGGCGACGCTCTGCACGATATTGCGGCCAACCGCGTAAAAGGCGTTTCACTGCGGAGTCAAAGCGCTTTTGTTCTGAATATATTAAGCCGCGCGGCGTACACTTTTTTGCGCGCGTTAAAAGAGCTTAACCGCAATTCGAATGAAATTGAAAATGTGCTGCAAAAATCCGTTCGTAATAATGAATTGATACAATTATTAAAACTTCAAAAATCTCTTGTATATTTTACAACAAGCATAAAATCGAATGGTCTCCTGCTTGAAAAAATGCAAAAACAGACTTTTTTGCGCCTTCAGGAAGAAGAAATTGAACTGCTGGAAGATGTCATTACGGATAACGTTCAATCAATGGAGATGGCAAATATTTATTCGTCTATTTTGACGGGAACTATGGACGCTTTTGCCAGCGTTATTTCCAACAATCTTAATATAGTAATGAAACGTCTTGCTATCGTGAATATAGTTCTGATGATACCGACTTTGATTTATAGTTTTTATGGAATGAATGTGCATCTTCCATTTCAGGAAAATGTTTTAGCCGTAATAGGAATAGCCGCCTTTAGTCTTTTTGCCTCGCTTGCGGGTGTTGTGCTGCTTAACATTGATTCGACTTTCAAAAATCGCATACGGCTAAAAGGCAAAAAATAATTTTTTCTACCTGATAGAGCCTTCCATCGTCTCAACTTCGTTGGTCTCAACGAAGTTGAGACCAACGCTTAAAATACCGCACCGAAACTAAGGTTCGCAACCGCTGGGCAAACGCTTGCCCTGCGGCGGGGAGGCTCATGCAGCGCCGCACATAATCAGCTGCGGAATTGTTCATTCGCGGTTCAATTATAAACGGACTTGCTCAAATCTAGCGGATTGTGTCTGTCGTTTACAAACTTGTTTAGTTTTCTGATAAGGTCGGCCTCTTCTTTGCCGGTAAAGAGCCGCTGGTTTCCGGGCCGCAGTATCGAACCGTCCGCTATGGCAAAATAACAGATTTCACCCCTAATCCAAATCTGCACCACGTACACATCATCATAGTTTTCCGCTTTCAGCCGTTCTATCAGGCCGCCATATACGCCCGTATCAGGTTCATCAAAAACACGAAGAATATACTGACTTTCCTGGACCGCCTTTGGTTCATCCTTTCTCACTTTTGCCCCAAAATATACAAGCCATTTGGCTATTTCGCCGGTAAAAAATACATAAGTTTCCGTATTCAAATCTACCTCAAACGGCAGGTAGTGATCGTCAATAGTTATTAATTTTTGTGCCATTAAATGCGTCATCATTACCATGTCGTAGAAAAGGCTGCAAACATCTTTGGCATTCCACGCGCTAAAAAATATGCGCTGCTTGTCCCTGTATCTTAGTTTATACGGGCAACCCAGCATGATGCCGCTGATAAATTTATCCTGCCTGCCCGAATGATACTCGTAACTTATTTCATAGATGCCCCCGTTGGCGGGATTCCAGCCCTTGTGGGGAAATTCGCCATTGACAAACTCTTGAATAAAGGTGCAGGCTATCTGTTTTTCAATGTTATTCAGAACCAAAATACTTTCTTTTAACATATCATCCTTCGCATAAAATCCGTTGCGTTAATTCATTCTAATACGCCGGCCGCTATCCGGACAAGCCGGTATGCTGTTTTGGCAGGATAAGCATAATTAGCCGGCCCTCTAGTGATCCCCCCCCCCCCCCTCCCCTAAAAAAATTCGTTGGCCGCGTGAACCGCGTTTAATCAGACAGTGTGATCTTGCCGGACTCGTCTACAGTAAGTTTGTAGGATTTTGTTTTTGCCGGTTCAACACCACTTTCCCACGGACGAACATAGCTAAAACGCAGCTCGGTGGAACCGGGCTTTATGCTTTCAAAAGTAAAGATAAAAACACCGCCTGCCCCGGCGCGGTTTGCAGGCCCGGAAGCGCCGCGGTATTTCACCGAAATTTCACGCGCAATGCCATCCGGCTCCATGGTGTATGACCATGAATAACCTGTAGTCCGGTTGCCTTCGAGTTCAATGACAAGTCGATTTTCATACTCCCGCGAAGGCGCAGTGCGCAGCCCCGCACAGGAACACATAAAAGCCGCCAAAACAAATAATTTTTTCATCCACAATTACTGTATCCAGGAAAGATATTTCTGTCAAGAATTCCCCCGCCAGCGTGTGGCTTGTCAAGCCATGTGAAGGGACAGGACAAACGACACAGGGAAGGCACATTTGAACTATACCCTGAGGGGCAGTTTCATGCCAAGAGCCTAAAGGGAGAGAGCTTTATCGGCGGTTGTCCCTGTAGTATTTTTCGCAGATAATTGTTTATCCATGACTGGGTTTTTGCCACGGCTTCCTCGGAGACCGTTGAGAAGTCCGTGCCCTTGGGAAAAAACCTGCGAATAATCCCGTTGGAGTTTTCGTTGGTTCCGCGCTCGCCGGAACGGTAAGGATGCGCGAAAAACAGGCCGCACCGTTTCCCGTCTGACAGGCAGGAACGCTCCAAAGCCTCGTAGTCCGAGAATTCCACGCCGTTGTCAGCTGTGATTGATTTGAACACGCTTGAAAAATCAGCGCCTAATTCCTTTTCGATACTGTCAAGGGCCGCAACTACGGAAGCCGCCTTTCCGTCGGGCAGTTTGCGGATTATTTCCGCCCGCGTTTTTCGGTCGGTGAGGGTAAACAGGCAGTCCGTATTGCCGTTTTTAACGCCCTTAACCGTATCCATTTCCCAATGTCCGCTTTCCGTCCGCCCGTTTGCGGCGGCGGGACGTATACGGTCCTGTTATACTATCATTTTTTGTCCGACGTTTACGACATGATTTCCGCCATGGATGGTGGAAATCATTAATTTCATATGCAACCCCATGTACCTTTTTCAGGATTATATAAACAACGTGGATTTTTCTTATAAATATTTTTTATATTTTGCAGAGCCCTACAATCCTTACATCCAAATCTATATTCACAATTTTTACATTCATCGATTTGAGAAAAATCAAAATGCCAATATTTTTGAAGCATTTCTGATTTTATTATTTGCGAAATTAAATTAGCTTTAACATTACCATAACTTAAGTCACGGCAGAATTCACATGGAATAACACGTCCGTTATCAGTTATACTAAATTTTCCGTACCAACAAGTATTCACTTGATATGCTTTAAAAAAATAATCTTTACTGGTATAAAAACTCGGTTTTGTATAATAAACGCTGTTCTTAATTCCATTCGTCGGCATTTGCAATAAAGAATCTCGCATCAAGGAATCCCGAATAACATCATATCCCCTATAGTTTTTAATGCCAATCGTAGCAAGAAATGATTTCACATTTATGATATTATCTTGATTCTGCCTCATTCCTATTGCGGAAGGTATTAATACTATTCCTTGTTTAACCATTTCTTTTATCCAAAATATTGTTTTATCAAAAGATCCTTTAACCTGGGTAATTTTATCATGTGTATAAGCATTATCTCCGTATAATGTGAAATGTACACGAATATCATTTTTTTTAATCAATTCGACTGTTTCGTTATTAAATAATGTCAAATTACTATAGATATCTACCTTATGGTTTAATTGCAATGCATAATTTACCAATTCTGAAAAATATGGTGCCATGCAGGGTTCACCGCCGATAAATTCAATGCGCTTACAGTTCAATTCTTTAAGTTGAAACAAGATATTTTTCCATTGTTCGAAAGAAAGGGCATCTACCGATTTTTTATGCGTATCTCCTTCATAGCAATGAATACACCTTAAATTACAGGCTTCTGTTATCTCCAGCCATACAAATAATAATTCATCAGTTTTATATTCCGGTATTAAAAATTCATGAATTTTGAAATTAGCACACAATAATTTTTTATTAATTAACATTTGTATATAATCCGAATGTACTTCACAGCCACTGATAATCTGATCAATAAGCAGGCAAGCATCATTATTTACCGAATAAACATTTCCATCATTGAAATTATATATTGCACCGCGAGTTAATCCTTTAACATACACAATATTTGAGTTGATTTCATATATACTATTCAATGAGATTTTCCGCCTTGTATAGAGTGTAAATTTTTTTTGCTATATATTTCTCTTCATCAGATAATTTTTTTGTAGCAATATTATTTTCTATTTTTTTACCCCAATAATAAGCAGATAGAAATGTACGAATTCGTGTAATTTCACAAAAAGATTTATTTCTCCATTTATAATCATTTGCATAACTCATTGAAAAACCGACACAAATATAACATAAATAATAATAATAACATTGACAACAATCAGGCGGATTTAAGACATCATTATACAACTTTTCAAATATAACTTCATTATTTACTCCATAATGATTAAAAGCAGAAGGAACAAGCGTATGGCATGGATATTTTTTACCATCGGGTGTATAAATAAATCTACGGTGACCGGCGTTGCAATTCAACATATGTTGTCTATCTTCGTCAGAATTTTCTGTAAAATCTATAAAACCATAACACGAAAACAAATTTAATCTTTGTTTTATTCTTTTTTTTAATATTTCATCCGCTAATTTATGTAATTGCTGGACACAGGTTATTATATTATCATCTGTCCATGTTTGTGCAAATTCAAAATTCGCCCGAACAGTGAAACCTTTTTGTGTTAGAAATAATAAATTCTCAAATATATCTGCCGAATTTTCAGGTAATACAGTAGTATAAGTATATGCATTTTTCCATGTCTTAAGAAAAAAATCAATATCTATCAACTCAAAAGAATTATCCCGATTTGAATTATGCGTTTTCTTGGTACCGTCAATACTTAATGGCAATTTTATCTTATCTCTGTATTTAAAAAACCATGATCTACAATCACTACTGGAGAAACAAGTTCCATTTGTAACAGCATAAAAATAGTAATTATTTGATTTATAATTTTCAAAAGTCCATTCGCAAATTTTTTTTATAAAGTCGAATTCCAATAAAGGCTCACCTCCCCTTAATTCAATTTTTAGTATATTATCGATTGGAAGTATTTCAAAATATTCCTTGATTAATTTTCGTGCTAATGATATATCCATGTGTGTGGAATTTTTTGTAGTTTCATAGCAATATTTGCAATGCAAATTACATAATTCTGATGGAACCAATATCAATGTATATAGTTTGCTTTCAGAATGGATAGTTTCTTCATACCATTTCCCATTCATCTCGGAAAATGATTTTACCAAATTTTGATCGAGTAAAAGCGGTGATATATATTCAGAAAGTTTCATAAATCCCCTATACCTTGATATATTTGTTTCGAAACTGAAAAATATCCATCGGAATTTGCATTTGTACAGCAATTTGAACACCAATTGTTTTTTTTATTTTGTAAAGTTAGGAGTAGTTTATACCATTTTTCATATATGTCAGGATCTTGAATATTTCCTACAATTTTATCTTCTTGCCCATAGCAAAAACTTACACTTCCTTCAATATCAATAATCTGATTAACTTTATTTTTGTTATAACACTCAGAATACTTGTTTTTAAAAAAATTTGTCCCAAATGAGACTTTATCGAAATCAAGTGATTTTGCATATTTTTCAAGTTCATTTAATTGCAATCCGTTCTTCTCTTGGTTAAATTTATATGAATCTAAATACTTTCTAAATCCATTAAATATTTTCATATTTGTAACATATATGTTTTTGACTTTATTAAGATTTGAAAAATCAATAAAATTTTTGAGTGATGAGAAATTCTGACCATTTAATGTATAATTTAAATACAATCTTTCCGCTCCATATTTACCACATATACTTTCAATATTTTGTTTTACAATATTCAAATCTACACCTTTTTGCAGGTTTGTCAAATCATAATTTTCAAAACCATCAAGAGTAATACCCCATATTACCCGATTGCTGAAAAAGAATTCGGGCAACTTGTCATTAAGTAACATACCATTTGTCAAGATTCTAAATTTAATTTTACTATTGTTTTTTAGTAATTTTTCCAAAAAGTATGACAAGTCGTTATTTGTCAACGGTTCACCCGATCCTAAATTAATAACACCTGTATATTGATTAATAATTAATTCAGATATGACAAAATCAATTATCGCTTTTGTCATCCTCATATTTTTAAAACGGTGATAACGAGTAATACATTTTTTACAAAATGCATTACAGACATAAGTGAAGGCAATAAATACATTCCGTGAAGAATAAAATACTGCCTTGGCCTGAGTTGCAGTCTGTTTACTCATAATTTGGCTTGCAGGGATTGCAGTCATCAGGATTACATTCGTTTACAGGTGTACAACAACCTGGAGCACAATCGACTATTACAACCGAATTCCATGTCACGCATTCCAATGTAGGCATATGTATTTCCTCTTAATATTATAAACAAATCTTGAGAATGATAAATTTTCGCAATTTTCCTACACCATATATGGGGTATTTCTACCATAAACAATACCACATATAGTATCAACTTGGAAACCTCTCACCCTCAAAATTAGTATAAACTCACAGTGAAACATTTGTCAATAACTTTTTTGACATAACTTTTTTTACGAATTCCCCCGCCAGCGGGTTTTACATACGCTCCGCGTTAGCATCCCGAAAGCAGCCTTTACTCGGTGCCATCGGTAAGGCAAAGGCGGTTGGCATACGCGCCCGCCCTCATTGCTCATTGTCAATTGCTCATTCCTCATTTTTGTTGGGTTTCTCATGCGCTCCGCGCTAGCCCGCCAGCGGGTTTTCATGCGCTCCGCGCTAGCAGCTTGCCGCCCCGTTGGGCGGGACACGATGTTCAGTCCGTAAACTGCCTGCCGGCGGCTGCTTGAATCGCCTGAGCTGAGCGAGGAACACAAGAGCGAATTGCGGAGGCGCATGGCGCTTTTCAACCCGGTTACGCTCAAGTTTAGGATGGACGAAGCCCGTGAAAGTCTCTTGAAATTAGCCGCTCAAAAGGGTATCACTGGAGAAACCGCTTGAGCAGTTCGGCTGGATTTTTTAATTTTGGCGCAACACGGAATTCGCGATAACAGTGTCACGATAACAGATCGGCAGTTTTACTTTTAACACGAACCGTCCGTTAAGGCGTAAACAAGGCAAGCGCGGCGTTGACAGAGCTTTCCTAATGAAGTATTGTTTATATGTGCCGAGAGATTAGCTCATCTGGATAGAGCGTCAGCCTCCGGAGCTGAAGGCGGCAGGTTCGAGTCCTGTATCTCTCAAATGCTAATTCCTACAGGATAAATGGTGTGTTTTTCATTCGCAGTGGGATTTAATACTTAGCCGCAAGCGTGCAAACTTGTTTGCGCGCTTGCGGCGGGGAGGCTAATTGTTAGACGGGGACGACGAAACAAGCTCAAGTATAATTGGTAACTGCTAATTGCTGATTTTACGTAGGAAACATGAAGATGGCAGAACTTGTAAACAAGATCGGGAATGGGGGGGCTACACTTGACTCACAGAATTGTTTAACCACGAAGTCGAAAAAGTTTTTTGTCATTCAAAACTATTCGGCGTATACCGTCTTTGAATGACCGTACATTAAAATTAAATAAAAATCCCAATGAAATTCCGGAAAGCCTCAAATAACTCAATAGTTGAGCCTCATGAATAGAGTTGTTCAGAAACTTCAGTTTCTGAACAAATTCCGCTTAAAACCTGCAAAATGCCGTGCATTTTGCGCGACTTGCAAGCTAAGCTTTGCTTAGCAGACAACTAACCGAGTTGTTGAACAAGTCCAATGTCTTTTATTTCCTTATATTTATTTGACTTTTTTGACTTTGCGGTAAATCCTTCCACACGGTACTGTATAATCATTCCCAGAATCGTGGGTCAAGTGTAGGTTCTGTGGCGGGGTGGCTCATTGAAACAACGCTAACCGCGACACAGGCTGCCAGCCGGTCATTGAGATTTATTTTGCGAGATATGTTCCAACGCCTTCTCCACAGCGCGGGCAAACTGATCGCCGCACGATGTCGGTTTAGAGCCGCACTGGATACCTTTCAGACTTTTTATCACGTTCTCGGCAGGCATCCCTTCGCATAGCCTTGGAAGCGCCTGCAAATTACCCGAACAGCCGCCGCCTTCGAAACGGATCGAACGCATTTTTCTTTCACCGTCAATGTCAAAAAGAATCGTCGAAGGACAAATTCCAGACGCATGATATTCAAACATAACAATACCAGTCGTTAGGGTTGCGCGGCAGGAAATCCCGCCGTAGACGCGACCGCCAAATGAACGAAATTGTGATTTTCCGCTCATTTTGAAGGCGGCGCGTTGGAAGGTTTTATGCCATCAGCATCGAGAAAACCATCACGAACAGTGCGACGGTTTCGCACAGGCCGAGTATCAGCATATAGTTGCCGAAACCCTGACCCGTTTCCGCGTAAGCGTCGCAGGCGGCGGCACCGACGGAACCCTGCGCGACGGCCGAGGCGACGAATGCCAAGCCGGAAAACACGCCTATCCCAAAAATCTCAGCTACATTCAATCTTGTCGTATTAAACAACGACTGCATCAGAATAAAGCCATAGATAGTCTGAGTTAGAGGCGCACCGGCAAAGGCGACCAAAATGAACGGCGGCGGCTTGTTCTGCATAAGGCACTTTTTCCATGCTCCTATAGCCGCCATACCGGCCATCCACGCGCCGATTGCGGATCCGATTGAAGCAAGCCCCAAACAAGCTCCAAGGCCGATTTGACCCAATAATCCAGCTTCCATATATTTCTCCTTATGTGTTTTTCTTTTGCTCAACTGCAAAAGGTTTGTATGAATAACCTGACCAT
>JAISCO010000113.1 GCA_031265535.1 Spirochaetaceae bacterium
ACAGCCCCTACCTTGCGCCCGTGCCGTACAGGGGCAAACCCGCTCATCCGGGTATGCTGGCCGGTACATACCGCTGCGCGGCGGAGCTGCTGGGGATTGATGTTGAAAAGCTGAAAAGAATACTTAAATCTAACGCCGCGCGGGTTTTCAGCTTCCCTCCCGATTCGGATTGATTACGACATCTTTCAAACTGTTTGTAGAGGTCCCAAGACCGGAAGAAGAATATTTTACCGCAATTACACCTTTCGACACAAAAGTCGAAAAAGTCGAAGAAGGAAAGAGAAAGAGTGGGTCTCTTAAAAACTTATTCGACTTCTTTGACTTCGCGGTAATAAAATTCTTCATGTTTGGAACAAACTCATCCACTGTTACAATCGTGTACGACACTAGACTTCAGTTTTTTGAGTCGCCCCGCAGCGAAAACAAATCCAAATTTTTTAGATACTCCCGCGCGTTAAAGGTTTTATGAATATCGGACATGGAACGGTCCGATACAATGTTGCCTATTACACGCGCCGACAGCTCCGCGGACGGTACAATCTGCAAGTTGGGAAAGTCATTAGGAGTTGACGGCGGAAAGTATACCGTATCGGTAACTATGATGCGTTTCAAAAGTTTTTGCGCGGTAAGCTCGGCGATACGCTCGCGCGCCGGGTTTGAAAACGGGGCGTGAACGGCGACTATGTTAATTTCCGCCGGATGCTGTTTCGCGAGAGCGTGAATAAGACTTTGAACGGAGCCGGCCGTATCAATCATGTCATCCACGATCCAAATAACTTTGCCTTCAATGGGTTCCGCCGACAATATGTTGATGGATTCAACTGTGTTCGCTTTTGAATAGTCTCTCTGTTTATGGGCAACGACAAGCGGCGCGTTAAAAGCGTTTGCGAATCGTTGTGTAAGTTTTTCTCCGCCGGCGTCAACCGAGCAAAAAGCCCAGTGATTATGAACCGTAGTTTCGAGTGTCGCTATATCTTTTATGTAATGATCGCATATATATTTTTTTAGTAATGAAAAAATCGGAACATCGTCAAAAATGCATAAAGCCGGATCTACCATAGCTTTTGATTTATCGGAATGTAATTGATATGTTACGATGTGCGAAACGCCAAGGTTCGTAAGTGTCTTAAAATGTATCCAGAGACCAACTGAATTACGTACTAGTGATCTGTCGGAACGTCCGCAGGACACGTAAGGCTCGAATACGATGATTCTTTCGGCACGCGAGCGTTTTAGCGCGTCAATCGCGTGGTATAGCTCGAATTTAGCCTTGTTTACATCAAGCCCCGCCTCATTTCTGGCGCTGCTTGAAAAAATGATGACATCTTTTCCTCGCAGCGATGTTGATATTTCAACTTCCATTTCTCCGTCCGCGAAACATTTTACATCAAGTCCGTTAACCGCATTTAAATTTTGCTTTGTCGAAAAATCAGGATACTTGCTTAAAATGCCGGAGACTACCGCCGCGTAATTACGCATTGTTTCTGTAGCGGTTATCACAAAATCATTCTTCATAAAACTCCCCTAAATTCCTTTAATAGATTTGTTCGGAACCCGCTTTTTCCGTAGAAACAGCGGGTTCCGAACAACCTCCGCTAATACCGTAATGGCGTTTTTGTTCCGCATAGTCCGCAATAATAAGCGCCGTCCGCGTTTTTTTTAATTAGTTCCAAAATTTCAATTTTATACCAATCGCGCCTAAGTAAAACTGAGCCGCAATTAAGGCAGACTGTGTTATTATCATTATCGTTTATATTTCCTGTATAACAGTATAATAATTTTTGTTTGGCGCGTTCTTTTATGTTGATAATATCCTCTGGTTTTGCCGGCGGTGTATTCAGTTTGTAAGCAGGGTGATAAGCGCTGATATGCCATGGGATATTATTAGATATGGACGCTATGAAATCAATACAATCGTCTATTTCATCTCCGCCGTCATTAAAACCGGGAACTATCAATGTAGTTATTTCGATGTGCGTATTTACCGAGGCCGCCTTTATAAAATGTTTTACGGCGGAAAGCGACCCGCCAAGGATTTTTTTGTAATTAGCGTCGGAAAAGCATTTTAGGTCAATGTTGGCGGCGTCTGTAAGCGAAATAATTTCAGCGGCGGCTTTTTCGTTCACGCAGCCGTTGCTTACAAGCACATTCGCGATTCCGTGTTCGTGTGCCAGCGTCATGCAGTTTATCAGGTACTCCGGATGAATGAGCGGTTCGGAGTATGTGTAGGCTATTTGTTTTAAGCCGGCCTCCTCCACTTCTTCTATTATTTTTTCCGGCGAAATCACCCGCGCGGCGCTTTCTGTTGTCTGTGAAATGTACCAGTTCTGGCAAAAAGGGCACCGCATATTGCATCCTACAAAGCCTATCGACAAAATTTTTTCGCCCGGCCGGTAATGGAAAAGCGGCTTTTTTTCGATCGGGTCTATGGCAACCGAGCTGATATGGCCGTAAAACGGCAGTCCGCCGCCGCCGGTACGGACCTTGCAGAGTCCCGCCGTGCCGCTGGTCAGTACGCACCGGTGAGGGCATAGTTCGCACAGCGTTTTTCCGTCCGGCAATCCGCCGTCCGGCAGTTCAAAAAAACGTGGTGTAAGTGTATCCATAAATAAGTGCCGTTAAACGGGAGGCGCTTCTTCCGGCTTGATGAAATTTGCCGGTTTTATATGCTTTACCGGTCCGCCGGCGCCGGTTCCTAAACTTGTTATGCAAATGGTATTCCACTATAAAGTAGGCCGGCATGATTTTTTGTGTATTTATGCGCCCAAATTCAACAAAAATGTGTCTATTAGATATAAAGTCCCTGTCCAATGATAAGCCTCCTTTTACCAGCGGGATACATAGAACAAAGCTGTTTAGAGTGTATGTATTCATTTATTTTTCATCAATCCCCCCGCCACCCGCCAGCGGGTTTCACATACGCTCCGCGTTAGCGTATTCCCGCCCCTCGTTGGGGGCGGAGACACGTTCGCTTCGATAACGACCGGCCAGCCGGTTTACATGTGCTCCGCGCCGTCATACCCAAAGCGACCTTCACTCCGTGCCGTCAGTCCGAAAACGGCGGTTGGCATACGCACCCAGCCTTCTTCCTTTTTACCTTTTCCTTCTTCCTTCATTGCCCATTG
>JAISCO010000392.1 GCA_031265535.1 Spirochaetaceae bacterium
TCGAATTCCTCCTCTGCCAGATCAGGGAGGACGGCTTTCAGGAAATCGGCAAGAATGTTCTTGCTGCGCTCGTCGCCGAACAGGAGTTTGAAGGCAATATCGACTTTTGGAAGCATGAGGGTCATGCTTATACTATACATCATTAAGTAAAAAGTAACAAGTAAGAGCAACAGTAAGAGCAATTAACAATATTTCAGATTGTTGGTATAATTGTTAATGGGTGGGGGTAGCGGAATAGACCGGAATGTTCGCCAACTTTCGTTGGCGCACGCAGCGGAATGAGGACTATGGAGAAAAGTGGTCGGCAACTACGTTGCCGCGCCGCGTCGAAAAAGTTCATCATAAACTTCAAAATTTTGACGGTTTATGATTGATGCGCTTCCCCTTTTTATTTGAAACCGGTTCAACTGCTAATTGATAATTGTTAATTGATAATTGTTAATTGATAATTGCTAATTGCCGGCGCCCCGTCTGTGCGCGATGCGGAACAATTTTGAACGTCCGCACTTTCCTATCTGTTCAATGAGTTTCAGACGTTGAAGAACATATATTGTTTTGCGGGCAAGAGCGGGTTTTATGCGGCTTTTGTCAGCCAAAGACGCGGCGGTAAATGTTTCACTTTTTTTGAATGGAATGAATTGCAGATAGTCTTTCAAAGCACAAAGCGGAATAGTTCGTTTGTATTTTTGCAGATGCTTGTCCCGTACGCTGACCCCGCCCCTGCGCCATGAACCTTTACCGTCCGCTTTGCGTTCTTCAAGTACGTCAACAATAGCAAGCTCCACCGATATTCCCGGCAAAAGAGGCAGCAGCGGCGCATACACAAGAGCGTTAAAAAGGTCCCATTTACAGCCTTTTTTTGGACTTTTTCGCAGGCGCATAAGTTTATCATCGTTATCGTACAAGACTATATGTTTTTCCTCAATTATGGGATGAACAATTTTTATACGATTATTACCGCTAAGCCGCGGTAGTTTTTTACTCAGCGGCGCAAAACTGCCTGTCTGTATCTCGATAATGTCCCCTGCACTGTTTACGCAGTCACAAATATACACCCCATTCGCAATCTCGGTCTTGCCCCCCTCCCCCGCATAGCTGTTCTTTAACGCACGGTGCAAAGAGCTTTCATTTTCAACGCCTATCATCTTAACCACCATGCCCGCCGGCGGGTTTCCCATACGCTCCGCGTTAGCGTCTTGCCGCCATCGCTTGCCTTGTTTGCGCCGCTGGGGGCGGAGATGCGTTCACTTCTATAGCGGCGTTCAGGGCTTACTTCCATTCTGATACTTTACGGTAATTCGGTATAGTACAAGAATGGGGAAGCCGCGGCAGCTACGTTGCCGACCGCTATTTGCGGACCTGAAGACAGAATAGTTTGATTACACTAAACACAAAAAAATATAAATAACCGTGAAGTCGAATAAATTGCGTAACATGGATATAAAGTGATACTTTTTCTACTTTTTTGACTTATTCGACTTAGCGGTAAAATTCTTTTTTTTAGTCTAATCACTCCAAGAGGCTGAAGACCGTTTTCGGTATGCCGGCGCGGAGCGCATTGAATCCCGCTGGCGGGTGGTTGACGGAGCGGCTTTTTGGGCAATATAATTTTTTTATGGATATAAAAGCGTTAAAAGGACGTTCATTGCTTACATGGCTGGATTTTCAGGCGGACGAGATTCGCGCTCTGCTGGATTTGGCCAAGCAGGTAAAAGATGAAGCTAAACGCGGCGAGATTAAACAGCGTTTCATTGGAAAAACCGTAGCCTTAATATTTGAAAAATCTTCAACGCGGACGCGCTGCGCGTTTGAAACAGCTCTTGCTGAAGAGGGCGGGCATGGTGTTTATCTTTCCCTTGCGGACATTCATTTAGGCAAGAAAGAAACTATTGAAGACAGCGCCCGTGTTTTTGGGCGTATGTTCAGCGCGATAGAGTTTAGGGGTTTTAAGCAGTCTATGGTGGAGGCTCTAGCTAGGTATTCCGGTATTCCTGTATTCAACGGACTGACGGACGATTATCATCCGACGCAGGCTCTTGCCGATATACAGACGCTTGAGGAAAATTTTTCAAATTGCAAGGGGCGTAAACTTTGTTTTTCCGGAGACGGGCGGAATAATGTAGCGCGTTCTTTGATGATTATTTCCGCAAAGCTGGGACTTCATTTTACAGTAATTAGTCCGGTGGCTCTTAAACCCGACCCGGTTTTGACGGAAAAATGCGAGGCGCTCGCAAAGCTTTCCGGCGCGAAAATTGAAATTACCAGTGATTTGGGCGCTGTTGACGGGGCGGACGCGGTCTATACGGATGTTTGGGCATCTATGGGCGAGGAAGCAAAGAAGCAGGAACGTATCAATCTTCTAAAACCGTATCAGGTAAACGAGACTCTTATGGATAGAACAGGGCGTAAAGATTCGATTTTTCTTCATTGCCTGCCCGCGATTCGCGGCGAAGAGGTTACCGCCGGCGTCATCGACGGCCCTCAATCCCGTGTGTGGGACGAAGCGGAAAACCGCAAGCATACAATAAAAGCGATAATGCTGGCCTTCATTGGTTTCCACTCATTAAGTAAAAACTAAAAGGGGAAAAGTAAAAAGGACAGGTAAAAAGTAAGGAAGGAAGGAAGAAGTAAAATGTAACATTGTTTAGGCTGGTGGAGGACGTGGCCGCCGCCATGCTAAGTAAAAAGTAAAAGGTAAAAAGTAACCCGCTGGCGGGCGGGGGGTGGCGGAAGACGGCCGTAGGCAGGCTGGAGACAGGGGCCTTAAACATTTATAGGCAACAGTAAATTTTTCGAGGCCCACGCCATGCTGCCTTATACCCAAACACGCTCACTAGCTCGCGTGCCGTTTTGGGCGGGGGCGCGACTATGAGACAACGGTTTGCGATGATGCGGGGAAACAGCGCCCCCCTCCTGAATTAAGAAAAATTAGCCGCAAATTACGCAAATTAACACGAATTATCGGATTATTAAGGTAAAACTTTGAACGCCGCTACCTAAGTGAACGCCACTCCGCCGCCATGCTAAGTAAAAAGTAAAAGATAAGAAGTAACCCGCTGGCGGGCGCTAGCGCGGAGCGCATGTAAACCGGCTGGCCGGCGCGGAGCGTATGTAGACCCGCTGGCGGGAATTTTAACCGCCTATAATATTTGAGAGAAGGAGGGCGCAT
>JAISCO010000411.1 GCA_031265535.1 Spirochaetaceae bacterium
TAGGCGCGTCATACCCTCGCTGATGAGCCAAGTAATTACCACAATAAAGGACACCTCGTTTTTGGCGCAGTTTGCTATCGCTGAATTCTTTTTTAATTCAAAAGTCTTAATGAGCAGCCTGCCGCAGACAACACACGTTACAAGCGCCCACATATTTACCATTTTTATATTTGTCGCCCTCGTTTACTTCATAATAAATTTTTCACTTTCCTGCATGGTTCGAAAACTAAGCAAAAAATGAGCGGCAAAGTTATGTAATGAGCAATTAGGAATTAACAATTAGCAATGGAAAATGGATGTAAAAAGGAAGAGGGAAGAGGTAAAAAGTAGAAGAGGGGGAAGCGCATTTAACCAATGCGGCAAAAATTTTGAGGGCTATGATAAAATCTTTGTTACGGCTCCCCCTAGCTCCAAAGGTTTTTGCTTTCACAAAAACGCTTTTACGCTACCCCCACTCATTTTCACAACCTTGTCGGCAATGAACAGTGAACAATTAGCAATGGGGAATGCTTAAAAATCGTGAACTTGAAATCGAAAAATTTAGAGAGATTTGAAAAAATATGTGTACAATTTTATTTGACAGGGCATTAAAACCGGTATACAATTTCCAGAAATTACAGAAATAATATATTAAATTTCTGTAAAATACGATTGAAATTTTTGTATGGAGGAACATTATGAAAAGAATAGGTACCGTGTTATTCACTATGGCTATTCTGTTAGCTTTGGCCGCGGGTAATGTCTGGGCAAACGGCGGTCAGCAGCAGGCGGGTAATACCGTGTATGTTTTTGGGCCGACCCCGGACCACGGCTGGACCGGATCGGCGGCGCGTTTTGCCGAAGAAAAGATAGCCCAATTAAATGGGGCGGGTGGAAAATATAACTATGTATTCCGGGCGGCGGGCTCCCCGGACGCGCAAATCCAGCAGATCGAAGCCATGCTCGCGGAAAGCAAAAAACCCGCGGGGGTTGTCATACAAGCCAGCGACAATATGGTTCAGGCGGCGGTGGAACGGATCGCCCAGGCAAACATCCCCCTTATCCTGTTTGACCGGCTTCTTGACGGGACAAGCCCACTGATCCGGGAAAAGATGCTTATTGCCATGAGCGCCGATAACTATGACATTGGGGCGGGCGCCGCTTACTACATGGTGGAAAAAGGCCTTACTCCCGGAGAGGCGATATGGGAACTTCCCGGAGACAATTCCGCGGTAAGCGTTGAACGCGGCGCCGGTTTCCGTGAGTTTCTTACGGGAAAACGTCCTTTTAACGATGATCAGGGACAAGCCCATACTATTGCCGCCAACAAGCAATGGACAGATGCCCAGATTAACAGCGCCATTACCTCTTCCCAGGTAGCCAACTGGTCCCGGGACAATGCAAAAACTTACTTTGAGTCCTATATCACCGGCAAAACCCCCCAGACCATGGCAAAGTGGCTGTGGACCATGGATGATGAATTTGTTATGGGAATTCTGGAATTGCTTCAAACCCCGGCCAAAGCAACGGAACGGGGAGTGTTTGAATCCACCGTTAAGGTTATCACCGGCTGCGGCGGTCTTATCGCCCTCTACGATGTTATGGGCAGGACCAAAGCTAGCGCGGGGAACCAGCTCTACCAGCCCGACGGCGTGGCCATAATGAGCCCCACCTGTAGGCCCGGTTTTTTTGTTGATGCCATCCAGTTGATGGAAGACCACCTGAACGGTAAAGATATTTCGAGTTATTACACCGATAAAGCCGCCAAACGTTTCCTTGAACCACCGCATCTGGTCGATACGGCGAGTTGGGCAGCGAACAAAAACAACCCCAGCTGGCGCGGATTTGACTAAAAGAAAAACTGTTTGACATACTTCCCTCACCCCGCTGGGGTGAGGGAATATTTTTTTCGTGGGGAAGTTGCGGGACAATTGCCGTGGACAGTATTTTTTGCTTTAATTTCCGTAATCTAGGAAAAGAGAAATGACTGCGGGATTTCCTCTTGTTTATCGATTCTGCCTATGTTTCACATGGAGAGTAGGAGGCGTTTCCGGCTTTTTTAGCCGTTTCATGAAGATTTTATGAGCGTTCTTTCAATGAAACACATTTCTAAATCGTTTTTTGGCGTACCGGTTCTCAGCGACGTCAGCCTGGAGCTTGAGGAAGGGGAAGTTCATGCCCTGCTCGGCGAAAACGGCGCGGGAAAATCCACCCTAATGAACATTCTGGGGGGAGTGTATACCAAGGACACGGGAACGGTGGAGGTGAATGGCGTCGTCCTGGAAAACGCCTCGGTAACGGAATCGGAAAAGGCGGGAGTAGCCTTTGTCCATCAGGAACTGAACCTCTTTAATGATCTGTTGGTTTTTGAAAACCTCTTTTTAGGTAAAGAAATTCTCTATAAAACCCGGACATTGAACAAACGGGCCATGATCGCCCGTTCCCTGGAATTATTTGACGACCTGGGGGTAAAAATCAACCCTAAAGCCATGGTAGCGGACCTGGAGACCAGCCAAAAACAGCTTCTGGAAATCGCCAAGTCCCTGGACGCCAACGCACGGCTTATCATACTGGATGAGCCCACCACAGCCCTTAATACTTCGGAAATTGATCACCTTTTTTCGATTATCCGGCGTTTACAGAAAAAAAAAATCACCTTTATTTTTATTTCCCACAAGATGCCTGAGGTGTTTACCATAGCGGATAAATATACGGTGCTGCGGAACGGCCGTTTTGTTAGAACAGGAAAAATCAGCGGCACCACTCCCCGGGAGCTTACAGTTTCCATGGTGGGCCGGGAGGTTTCGGATAAGGAAATATACGCCCGCCGGGATCCCGGTCAAGTTATATTAAAACTGGATAATGTTTCCGGCCCCGGATTTCACAATATATCTTTTGAGGTGCGTAAGGGCGAGATAATCGGCCTTACCGGTCTTGCCGGGTCGGGAGCCGGCAATCTGATTCAAGCCATGTTTGGAGTTATTCCCTTTAGCAGCGGACGGTTTACCGTATTCGGAAAAGAAACCCGCGCATATAACATACATCAGGCTATGAAGATCGCCCGAATCGGCATGGTTCCTTCCAACCGCAAAGAAAATTCAATCCTGCCTTTTATGCAGATACTGGAAAATGGATATATATCAGAACATACGCTGTCAAGCCGGGTACAGCATATTTTTATCAAACGGGAAGTGGCAAAATACAATCAATATGGAGAGATGTTGAATATAAAGGCCGGTTCTTACAGGGCGCTCATCACCAGTATGTCCGGGGGGAATCAACAGAAGATCATTTTAGCCCGCATCCTCAACACAAATGCGGATATTTTTTTGATGGATAATCCTACCCAGGGTATTGATGTGGGCGCAAAGGGCGAGATTTATAAGTTGATATTGCAATTATCCGAACAGGGAAAAACCATACTGGTAAATACGCTGGAAATTCCTGAAATTGAAAAAGTCGCGGATCAATGTGTGGTGTTTTACCACGGCGGAATCCACGCGATACTGGACAGAAACAGCATAGATGAAACCACAGTGATGCTGCACGCCACCGGCGCGGTACCGCCGGCGGGTGTGGTGAATGGAGTAAAAGATGAGTAAGGCCGGAAGCGGGCAAGGGTTTATTGCCCCTAAACGGGAACATATCGGGAATCGGATTCTCAGCCTTTGGGAACAATACAATTATGTGGTGATTTTTATAGCCATCCTTATTGCCTACGTGGCGGTGGCAAAAAATCTTACGTGGGGCGGCGTTATGCTTATGCTCAGGCAGAGCGCGGTTATCGGAATTATCCGTAATTCCCGCCCATTTTATTACCACAAACACGAGTTAATGTGGGGGGGTACAAAAACCGTTGAAAATATCAGTTAAATCTACAACTAACTATTGAAATCAGCACAGTAATCCTCTA
>JAISCO010000071.1 GCA_031265535.1 Spirochaetaceae bacterium
GTCTTCAGGAGTGGAAATAGCCAGGCAATACGTATCCCCAAAGAATACCAAATAGGTGGAGAAGAATTATATATAAATAAAATAGGAAATACGATTGTCATTTTCCCAAAAAATGACCCATGGGACTTATTTAAGAAAAGTCTTACAGATTTTTCGGATGATTATTTTATAAGCGGGAGAAATCAGCCGAAAATGCAGAAAAGGAAGAATGAATAGTGTATTTATTAGACACTAATATTTGTATATATATTGTTAACAAACATCCAACCGAAATAGTAAACAGATTGGAAAAATATCAACCGCCTGAAATTAAAATATCTTCAATAACAGTGGCAGAAATGGAATATGGGGCATCAAAAAGCAAATATCGAGAAAAAAACAGAGAAGCACTAAAGAAATTTTTGTCTCCTTTTGAAATAATTAATTTTGATTCTATGGATGCAGAAATTTACGGAATAATTAGAGCTGAATTAGAACGGGACGGAAATATTATTGGGCCATATGATATGCAACTTGCCGCACAAGCCTTGAGGGCAGATTATGTATTTGTGACAAATAATATCAGGGAATTCAAAAATGTAAAAAGATTAAAAATAGAAAATTGGATATAGAGATATTATAAAGCGGGGTTTACATCGCATATCAGGGCTGTTTACGCGCCCCAGCTATGCTGGGGACGCCGCCAGTAGGCGGCTCGGCCTCCCCAACGGCTCTGGTCTCGCTACGCGCGCCAACTTCGTTGGCGAACATTTTCACGCCGTTACTCCGGCACATTTTGTCCGCCTAGCAAATGCTACGCATTTGCTTATCCGGACGGCCCAAACGTCGTAAACAGCCGGAACGTTAGATGAACGGCTCGGCCGGCCGGTTGAAAGGTTCAACTTTTCGCGGGCAGGCTGTCTCTTGGAATTAAATCTGATTTGGCAGATTTTCCAAAGTTTTTTTTACAAGAGCTTCAACATCATTCACCAAAATATCAAGACCGTCCACGCCAATGCATTTGGTTCCTGTAATGCCGTACTGCTGAGCGATTTCTACGATCGCGGCATAACCCAAATCTTTTTCATCACCGACATATCCACCGCGTGTAGTAACGTAATATATCTTTTCGGCTTTGCATAACCCTATAGGATAGCCCCATTCTCCGTATCTGTATACAATACCGGGAACGCTGACTGCCTCAATGTATATCTTGAGTATTGCGGGAAAACCAAAATTCCAGTAAGGAGAGGCGATTACAATGCAATCCGCTTCCTTAAATTGATTGGCGTAACGGAAAAGCTCGTTTGAAAATTCATTTTTCTCGGCTAGTTCAAGCTTTTTATTCAGCGTTTCAGAAGTTAAAGCTTGAATATTTTCTTTTTCCAGCACCAACTCGCACACGTCAAAACCGCCGCTCTTTTTGAGCAATGAAACTAATTCCTTGCCAACACGGTAAGTTCTCGATGTTCCTCTGTTTACGCAGGCGTTGATAAAAAGCAGTTTTTTCACAAGAAACCTCCTTCAAAAATGATGTTTATACCGCTGATAATTTTTGTTGATAAGACCAAACCGACCTATACAATGCCAGCATTTATACGCGAAGCGCGGCAAACTGACGGGGGGCGTTCCAGGGCCCTTATCAGGGCGTCGTCCCGATCCGCTGGACCGGCTGGTTTTGCGGAATTTCTACTTTAACTTAAATTTTGAAAGGTGGTAAGTATGGTGTTTAGCAATTCTGATTTCAAAACGAAAATCAGCGCAACACGGATGGCCCCGCAAAGAGGTAAAAAGTAAAAGGTAAAAAGGAAAAATGAGCAATTAGCAATGGAAGAGGCGGCACAAGCGTAATTTGCGAAGCTTAATGAAGCAAATTGGAGCGGAAAGCACTGTTTTTACGGAGCAAAAATGCGCCCAAAATCGAAAAGTGCCGTTAAAACTATATCAAATCCAGGATTTTCCCGAAATCGGAATTGCTCTGGGAAGCTGCTAGTGTCTTGACATCTTTCAAACTGTGGGCAGCGGTCTCAAGCCCGGAAGAAGAATATTTTACCTCAAAGTCGAAAAAGTCGAAGACGTAAAGAGAAAGAGGGGATCTCTTAAAAACTTATTCGACTTCTTTGACTTCGCGGTTTATAAAATTCTCACAAGCTTCTCGAAAAATACGCAAAAAAAGTGTAGTGATTTGCGTTATGAAACGTATAACTATATAGCGTGGTCGTATACATGACCCGCAAGCAGTCGATTAATTTTTATCGACTGTTAATTTTATATTATAGAGAGGAGAAAAAAATCATGAGTAAGGTAACGGAATTCTACGAGGCGTTTTCAAAGGACGAGGCGATGAGGGAGCGGGCGGACGAAGCAATCGTCGCCTTTGCCAAGGGGGAAGGCTATGCCTTCACGGTCGATGAACTCAATGACTTCATAAACAACAAAGAGCTGTCCGAGGGTGATCTGAAAGCTGTGGCCGGCGGAAAATTGGCGCGGCTCTACCCATAACCTGTCCGGGATGCCCGAGCGCTATGTTTCATACAGTGTTATTATTTGTTCGTTGAGATATTACAAAAAGGGGGACGGACAGCGGACAAATGAACCGTCCCCCAACAGTATTTAGGTTTTAAGG
>JAISCO010000073.1 GCA_031265535.1 Spirochaetaceae bacterium
CGGTCTCGGCTGTTCGTTTCGGAACAAGAAGCAGGCGTTGACGGCGATTGATGAGGCGGTGCTTTTATACAACACAAAACGGCCCCATCTGTCCCTCAATTATGAGACGCCCGAAAAAATGCACCGTAGGGTTGCGTAAAAATCTGTCAACCTATTTCAGGACTTGACATTAGCACTGGAAGAGGCGGTACAAGCGGTTAAAGCGTAATTTGCGAAGCGTAACGAAGCAAATTGGAACGGAAAGCACTGTTTTTACGGAGCAAAAATGCGCCCAAAATCAAAAAAGTGCCGTTAAAACTATATCAAATCCAGGATTTTCCCGAAATCGGAATTGCTGCTGCTTTGCGTGTTGTAGTTAATAAACCCGCTGGCGGAGTTGTCAGTCGCGTATGCAAACGCCGCTTTCGGACCCGCTGGCGGCGGAGTAAAGTCTGTTTCCGGTATCTTCGCGCAGAGCGCATAGAAACCCGCTGGCGGGTGGCACGGAGTAAAGCCTGTTTCCGGTACGCCGGCGCGGAGCGCATGTGCCT
Source organism: Spirochaetaceae bacterium (assembly GCA_031265535.1). Classification (GTDB taxonomy): domain Bacteria; phylum Spirochaetota; class Spirochaetia; order Treponematales; family Breznakiellaceae; genus JAIRMY01. Next base: position 531 of record JAISCO010000073.1, read on the forward strand.
CCATGGCAAATGGTGCCTCCATGGCAAATGGTTGACAAGCGGCGGAATAATTTACATTATTATTCAGATTTTTCAAGAAAACAGGAGGTGGACGAAAAGGATTGAAAGGGAGCGACGTTTCCGTAGGAAGCATTTACAAGTCCTTCGGGGACTTTGACGTACTAAAAAATGTCAGTCTTGACATTAAAAAAGGTGAATTTTTTTCACTGCTTGGACCTTCAGGCTGCGGAAAAACAACACTGCTGCGTATTATTGCGGGCTTCGAGATTCCAGACGACGGGACGCTAAAATTTGACGGTGTCAATGTGCTGCCGGTTCCTCCTAACCGCAGACAGGTAAACACGATTTTTCAGAATTATGCCCTGTTCCCGCATCTGACAGTTTTTGAAAATGTCGCGTTCCCTCTGCGCATAAAACACGCCGCTCGTGACGAGATAAATTCAAAAGTTCATGACTACCTAAAACTTGTCCAGCTTGAAGGACACGCGCAGAAAAAAACCAACCAACTGTCCGGCGGTCAGAAACAACGGGTTGCTATAGCCCGCGCCCTGATCATGGAACCCCAGGTACTTTTGCTCGATGAGCCGCTTTCCGCGCTGGACGCAAAACTCCGTCAGCACATGCTGATAGAACTCGATCAGATTCACGACAAAATAGGGATAACCTTTATTTACGTTACCCATGACCAGCAGGAAGCGCTTTCGGTGTCCGACCGCATCGCCGTGCTGGATCAGGGAGAGGTACTGCAAGTAGGCACTCCGCACGATATTTACGAGAGTCCCTCGACAGGTTTTGTCGCCCGCTTTATAGGAGAAACGAATCTGTTTGACGGCAATGTCGTTCACGTTGAAAAAATTGACGCGCCGCAGACTGAATACATGGTAGAGCTTGATATTCCAGGACTAGGCAGAATAAAAGTTACCACCGTTGACGATGTAAAAGCAGGTCAGGAGGTAAGTTTTACCGTCCGCCCAGAAAAAATAGTCATCTCTACGGAAAAACCGGTAACAAAGCGCGCGGATATAAATATGCTTCAAGGTATTGTTGACGAGCCGATATATTCAGGGTTTCAGACTAAATACTATATCAAGACCAGGAATGCCGCGGGCGGCGCTTCCGGTGTAAGCGGGGTTTTCAACACAGACAGCGCTTCCAACAATGGCTATACTTCCGCCGGAGCGCCGCCGGTTATTAGAGTGATAAAACAGCATGCCCGGTACTCCGATGAAGGGCCGGACATAATCTGGCGCGATGAGGTATATCTGTCGTGGAGTGCAAACGACGGCTACATTGTATGTATCAAGGAGGAGCCGTGAGCGCCGCGAAACCGCAATACGGTGGCGCGGCTCACGGGACACTGCTAAAACGGAATATGGGTTTGTTTTACTCCATTCCAATGACGGTGTGGGCCACCGTATTCTTTCTTGCGCCGTTGCTGGTTATCATTTTGTACAGCTTCCTAAAAAAAGGCTTGTACGGCGGTGTAACTCAGGAATTTTCTTTTGACGCTTATATTGCGCTAAAAAATCCGAATATTGTCATCATCTCTGTTAAAACTTTATGTATTTCATTGATTGCAACTGTGATAACAATACTGATAGCGATGCCTTGCGGCTATTTCATGGTTCGCAGTAAGCATCAAACCTTGCTTTTGGTGCTGATCATCATACCATTTTGGACAAATTTCCTTATTCGCGTCTACGCATGGATGAATATTCTGGGGAATCAGGGATTTTTGAACGAATTTTTGATAAAAATCGGCTTGATTAAAGAGCATATTCACTTTTTGTACAATCAAAACGCCGTTATTCTTGTGCTTGTGTATATGTATCTACCTTACGCGATACTGCCCTTGTTTTCGTCTATTGATAAATTTGACTTTTCGCTGCTCGAAGCCGCGCGTGATCTTGGCGCGAATACTATGCAGTCTGTGTTCAAGGTGCTGATTCCAAACATTCGCAGCGGTATCTATACCGCATTTTTGTTTACTTTTATCCCGATATTCGGCGCATACGCCGTGCCTCTGCTTGTCGGCGGCAAGGACTCGTACATGCTTGGCAATGTCATTGCCGACCAGCTTACTAAATCCCGCAACTGGCCGCTCGCTTCCGCGATTTCTATGGCGCTTACGGTGCTGACCACGGTGGGCGTGATGTGTATGCTGGGTTTGCAGCAGCGGGACGAAAAGCGGCTTGGCAAGGCTAAGGGGGCAAAAATTGACAAGCATTGTTAATGCTACCATAACCAAGCTGCGGGGCAATAAGCCGCGAGGCGAAGCTAACCGGCACGCGCGGCGCGTTGTACTCAAGCCTTTTTCTTTTCCGGAAGCTATTTTTGTTTGTACTTTGATTTTTTTATTTCTTCCGCTTTTTGTTCTTGTGCTTTATTCGTTCAATTCGTCAAAGGGTATGGATTGGACGGGCTTTTCTTTTGTATGGTACGAACAATTATTTGTTAATTCCAGTAATCTTTGGCGCGCCTTCTGGAATAGTATGTTGATTGCGTCAAGTTCCGCCGCCACCGCCACGGTTCTTGGCACATTGGGAGCTATCGGCGTCAATTGGTACCGTTTTCGTTTGCGCTCTTATTCCCAAATGGTCTCGTTCTTGCCAATGGTGCTGCCGGAAATTATTATCGGCGTCTCGTTGTCGGTGTTTTTTTCCGGCATTGGCATGAAACTTGGCCTTCTTACCATATTCATTGCCCACACAACGTTTAATTTGCCCTTTGTATTTCTGATGGTGATGGCGCGTCTGGATGAATTTGATTTTTCGATTATCGAGGCAGCGGCCGATCTTGGCGCGAGCGAGCGTCAAACTCTGTTAAAGGTTACTATTCCTATTTGTATGCCGGGTATAGTTTCCGGTTTTTTAACGGCGGTAACAATTTCGTTGGAGGATTTTGTCATCACTTTCTTTGTCGCCGGCCCCGGTTCGTCAACATTGCCGTTATATATTTACTCCGCGATTCGTTTCGGCGTTTCGCCCGTCATAAACGCCCTCTCTGTCGTGATGATTCTTGGCACCGTGTTACTCAGTTATCTGCTTCGCAACTTCCTAAAATACATAGCCGCCAAGTAACCGGCCAGCCGGTTTACATACGCTCCGCGCCCACCAGTGGGTTTACATAC
>JAISCO010000144.1 GCA_031265535.1 Spirochaetaceae bacterium
CAGCCGCGTATGCGAAGCGCCCTTGCCTTACCAAAAGCAGAGGCTGAAGTTCGCTTTGGGTATGCTGCCGCGTAGCGGACTTTAACCCGCTGGCGGGCAGCCGCGTATGCAAAGCGCCCTTGCCTTACCAAAAGCAGAGGCTGAAACCACGCTTCCGTGATGCTAACGCGGAGCGTATGAGAACCCACTGGTGGGTGGGTTGACAGTAAGTGGATAAATTGACATGATAAAACAATGCTGCCAAGCAAGAATTTGCATCTTTCATATCTTGAAAGGCTTTCTACACCTGAGCTAAGAAATTTAGCCGCTAATTTTGGGGTAGATATTCCGCAGGATTTAGACCGCCTTTTTATTATAGAAGAACTTTTGGATAACGCGCCTTGCCTGACATTTTTTCAAGCCGGTAAAATTCCAGTTAAACAGGTAGAAGTAGATTTGGAGAATGATTATGAAAACATCCCGCTTGTTCCCGACCCGTCCGAACTGCCAAAGCGGTACGGTATTACCCAGATTGACGCCATTGTCCGCGACCCGTTATGGGTTTTTGTATTTTGGGAAATTCGGGATGTCGACAGAAAGCTGTATGAAAAACCGGCAGGTTTTAACGGCTACTTCCTGCGCGTAAGTTTAGACCAGTGTAAAATGGGCAATGCGGTAAGCGCTCTGTTTACAATTCCGGTGAGCGCGGCCGATTCGGAGTGGTATATAAATTTCCCGCCGGACGGACACTGCCGGAAAATATGCAACATGATGGAGGACGCCCCATTCCATGTCGCGCTTTGCGCCTCGCGCGCGGGCGGTGACGTAGAGTTAGCCGCGACACGTCCATTCCGGCTGCCCAGAATGCTTGAAATTTCTGAAAGAAGCTTTCCTGTCCACGATAAAAATACGCTGCTTCGTATGTCCGGCATGGATGATTTACTTGTTTTAAGAAACAGTGATAGGATTTCATTTTCGCCAAAAAGTTATGTTTTCTGTGATGTAGATGACCGGTAAGAATGTTATTGCCATAGTATTGAACGCGCATATCCCGTTCGTGCGTAAAGATAAATTTAAATTTTCTTTTGAAGAACTTCAATTTTTTTCAGTTGTTTCTGAGACGCTGCTTCCATTGCTGGAAATGTTTGACCGCCTTGAGTCGGACAGGATTCCCTTCCGCCTGGGTTTAGCGGTTTCACCGGTTCTTTGCAATCTACTGACAGACGAGGGGCTAATAAACCATTACCTTGATTATGTTGACAGCCAAATCACTTTTGGTGAGACGGAACTAGAGCGCACAAAAAATGATCCGGCGATGCACAATCTGGCAAAATACTACTATGATAACGCGATAGAGCGGCGCATTAATTTCACGGAACGGTATGATAAAAATATCCCGCGCGTTCTTTCTTATTACCGGAAGAAAGGCAGGGTAGAACTGCTGGCCTCGCCGGCTACAAATTGTTTTTTGCCGTTTTATTTAGAACATTATGAAGTTATACGCGCTCAGATTGAAACGGCGCTTGCGTCGCATAAAAAATTTTTTGATGTAAAGCCCGCCGGCTTTTGGCTGCCCGAATTAGGGTATCATCCTGAGTTGAGCGGCCATCTTCATCATTACGGCATAAATTATACAATAATTGATACGCATAGTGCTCTTTTGGCAAACCCGCCGCCCAAATACGGGAGTTTTTTCCCATTAAAAACAAAACATGACATATATCTGCTGGTAAAAGATTTTTACGCTTCTCAGGAGATAATGGACAGAGAGCAAGGATTTCCGGTTGAAGGGCTTTTCCGTAATTTTTTCCATGACGCCGCGGACGATCTGCCGCTTGAAAGCATAAAATTTTTTTTAGAGGATGACGGTTCACGGCTTTCTACAGGGTATAAATACTATAATATAGGCGACAGCGAAAAACCGCGTACAGTTTATGATCCGCGGGCCGCGGCGGAAAAAGCTCAAAATTACGCGGAAAAATTCCTGGAAAAACGAATTGCGTCGCTTAACGGAGCGTCGGAACTAATGAATAAAGATTTGAATGGCGATGCCGTCAACCTATGCGCGTGGGACGCGGATTTTTTAGGACGTTTTTGGCATGAGGGAATTTTATTTCTGGAAGCTATTTTCCGTATAGGGGTCAGAAAAAATGAAATTAAATTCATGACCCCTTCGGAATATATAAGCAGCCAGAACGAGACTTTATTTCAGGTTGTCGAGCCGGAATTTTCTTCTTCCGGCGTCAACGGCTATGCGGAGTCATGGCTTGACGAGTCTACCGGGCAATTTTACCGCCATCTTTTTTACGCATCCCGGCGCATGGCCGAATTGGCGGAACGCTTTAGAAACGAGAGCGGAATTAAAGAACGCGCTCTTAAACAAGCGTCCCGCGAAATACTTCTAGCGCTAAGTTCCGATTGGCCGCGCTTGATTTCAACACAAAACAGTAAGACCCTGCCAAAATGGAGAACTTACGCTATGAGCGAACTTGAATCACATCTGAAAAATTTTACAACAATATACGAGTCCTTGGGCAGTAGTTATTTAAGCACGCGATTTCTAACGGATATTGAACACCGTAATAATATTTTTCCTGATATTAATTACACAGTGTTTAGAAGGAAATGATAAATGAAAAATTCCAGCTTTATATTATTTGTATGCTGCGTATCAATTTTTTTATCATGCGTGAAAAATAAAAACATTTCTATCGAACGGGAAGACTTATTCAGTTTTGATATAGGACGTCTGGAAGACGAGCTGGATATGTTTGATTTAGAAGGCGCGCGCAGTATGCGTAAAACCGCGCTAAAAATGCGCGATGGATTTTTTTATATTTCAAACGGGAACGGCGAAAAAATAGCGCGCTATAATTCTTACGGCGACTTGCTGTTTTTAATTTATAACGAAGAAACAAATCCTCCGCCTTTGACCCTGCGCGAAAAAACGGAAGGTGCCGCGGTAACCCGCTGGTCATACAAATGGCCGCTGCACGAGCCCGGTTCTATTACCGTTAATTCCGCAAAACATATTTTTGTAGAGGATAGGCTCGCGCCGGAGCGGCACAGTTTTGATATAGAGCAAAAAACAATCCTTGACCGGCTTGTACTTCAGTTTGACACCGATGGAAAGTTTGTTGATTATTTAGGGCAGGAAGGAAAAGGCGGCACGCCTTTTCCGCGCATAGAAAATATTTTTACTTCGGTGGACGATGACCTTGTTGTTGTCTGCCAACTGCCCGCGGGGCGGCGCGTTTTCTGGTATGATTCCACGGGCAATCAGATATATGACATTATTTTCTCAGATGATACGCTTCCGATACCACCGGGCAGATTCGGACTTACACCGTCTCTGGACTCAATCAGTATTGCTCCGGATGAAAGGAAAATATACTTAAAAGTAGATTATTATCGTGAAATCATGGATGAATCAACCGGTACACTGTCAGGGCGCGAGAGTGACCGGTCATGTTTATGGAGCATAAACGCGGGCGGCACTTCTTTTTCAGGCAGCATTGATATTCCATTTTTTGAAACATATTCTTCGGAAAATAACCGTAGAATAACTGAAAATCTTTTATATTCAATGTTCGGCGTTATGGACGGCGGACAAGTGTTTTTCTACTATCCGATCGAAACCGGATTTTCAATTTTAATTCTTGCGACAGACGGATCGGACGAACAGCGCCGCGGCATAATAAATGTGTCCAATGATGAATTACTGTATTGTACCTTTGATGTTTCCAACGAAGGCATACTTTCCGCGCTCTTATCCTCAAATTATAATGTAAAGCTAGTCTGGTGGCGCACCGACAAATTAGCGCATTTAGTACAGTAATTTTACATTGGACTTGTTCGCCAATACCCCCCCCCCCCCCTCCCCCCGGTTCACGGCTATACTCACGAGCAATTATATTTGCCGAAATTTGCCTATCCTCAAGCAACAAGGCCGGCCTTTTTCTTATCGACATTTGTAACAGCAAAGGTGTTGTCATTGATGGGAACACGGGTGTCGAATATCTGGACTGACTCGCCTATGAGCTTGTCAATGAGCCGCCCCAATTCGCGCTTGCCCTGCGGAGGCTCATTCCCGCTTCCCCGAGCGCGGTTTTTTTCCCTGTACCGGCTTTTCCTCGACGGAGTTAATCAATTCGGTATAGACCCGCTTGAGAATCTCATCCGACAGCTTCCGGGCTTCTCCCTGGAGCGCTTCTATGAAGCTGATAGTCAGTTTTCCTTCGGCGTGGGTTGCCTCGAACTGCTCTGCTTTTGACCGCAGTCCCGCCTCAAATTCCGCTACGGCGTCCGCTATGAGTTTTTCCCATTCTTTTGTATCCATAGGTATCCTATCCTCTGGGATACCAGTATATCATACTTTCTTGTTTTGTCCCGAAAAAAAATTGCACCCGGCAGAACAACTCTATTTTCATTAAAGAAGCGGCGCGAATATACCGATAGTTAAAACGGAGAACTATATGGAATTCAAAACGCGGCGTACCATAATTTTTATTGCTTTAGTCCTTTTCCCGCTGTACATCGCGCAGGCGCAGTCGCGTCAGCAGACACCGGAAACAAATAACAACCTTTTGTCAGCTCAAATTGATAGAGGGATAGAATTTTACGGGAACGGGCGCTGGGGAGAAGCGATTGTTCAGTTACGAAGGGCACAGCAAGAAAACATTGGAACGCAGGCACGGGCAGAGGCGCAATTCTGGATAGCGATGTCGGAATTCGCGGCAGGACAGTATCAAGACGCCGTACATGACTTTGATGAAATATCACGCATTGACCCTGTAAATATACGCTGCGTGGAAGTCCCCTACCAAAAAGGGCGGGCGTATTACTACTTAAAACGCTACGATGAGGCCATAAGACTTCTTAACGCCTATGCCGACAGTATCCGTATAGACGGCAGGTATCTAAACGGAAGACGAATAAGCGGCTGGAGTGAAGGCGCATTTTACAACAATATCGAAGGCGATTACAACAGAAAATCAGCCGCGATTTATTGGATGGGTGAATGTTTTTACTCTATGGACGACATGACGCGCGCCGAAGAATTATTTAATATTGTTGTAAAAGAATATCCAAAGAGTCATAAATTTGAACCCTCTACAAACAGGCTGGCGCTGATAAAACAAAAAAAAATCGAAGTAGAGCTGCTTAACATATTGAAATCAACTCCCGCCGAATCTAATCAGGCTGCAACTACGCCGCAACAGCAGTCCGACGAGGACGCTATACGCGAATATCAAAAAAGAATAGCGCCCTATCTAATACCGGATACGCAGCCGCCGGTTGTCGAAAAACCGGCCGAGAAAAACACGGACACCATAATACGCCTGCTGTCGATCAAGACCACCGCGCTTGAAATACTGGAGAGGCTTTTAACAGTATTAAACAGCTATGATTTAATTGAGGATGAAAGTTGGTAGTCATGAAAAAATTATATATCGTTTTTACGCTTATATTTTTATTTGGTAAAACATTTTCAAATACATACGCGGCTGAATACATTGACGGCAGGATAAAACTTGTAATAGATGAAAAAATAGGGCGTTTTTCACTGTTTTATATGACGGATGTCGGGAGCAAAGTTTATGAACCGTTGTTTTGGGAAAAAGATAAACGGACAAGTTTTCTTTCCGCGTATGTAAACAGCAAAGAATATAAAATGGGCAGCAACTCTGAATTCAAAATGGTTATCCGCGGCGAAAGAAATAAACCCGCTCTTGTATTCGAATCCCGCTTTTTATCAATCACCGAATCATTTTCATTTATACGAACCGCAAGTTCCGGAGTAAGCAACGGTGTCAGGATAGATATAACTGTTGAAAGCTGGGCGCTTGATGCAACGAATGTCGGCGTCCGTCTTTTAATAGACACATTCCTCGGCGAAAAAAATAAGCCTCCTTTTAGAACGGATTTACGTACCATAAGCGCTGAAACCATAATTGATAAAACATCACCGGAAGAATACTGGGTTACACGTAACGACGAGTATGGATTGATGGGCAGCATCTTTGTTGAAGGAACACCGGCGCCGGATTTTTTACAATTCGCAAATTGGAGACGCATGAACGCGGCGCGGTACAAGGTCGACTATGTATCGGGAAGAAGTTTTAATTATATGCCGTTTTCAGTAAAAGATCCCGCAGTCTGCTATTTCCTTGACGTTAAACCAATGGAACGCTGGGAACAACGTGTTATGACGGTACTGCTTGCCGCTGAAGATAATTATGGATTCGGCGGCGGGAAATTTGAAATAGACGAAAAAGAGTATCCCCAGCCTATCATCGTTGTAGAAGAGGGAATCGCCGTGCTGCCGGCCGCTAATGCGCCGAAAGTCAACATGACGAATGCGTCCACTTCGTCAGCTATTCATGCCGAATCTTCCCCCTCTGTTGAGAGCAAACCGCCGGTCTCTGTTCCCGCGCCCGCGCCTCAACAGGAAAAAAGAAAGAAAGCGCTTTTTTCAGCGGGAGCCATACGTATTGATATTATGACGCTGCGTGAATTAGTCTACAAAGTTGACGAGTATATAAATACCAGGACTACGCCTACAGAAGAAGAATTAAAAGGGATGGAAGCAACTTTAGCCAGATTAAAAGCCCGTTACGGCTCCGTATTTAGAAGTTTTTAAGCCTATGCGCGGCACCATATTGATACCGGCGTCAGGCTGCGGATTATGGACTCCTGAATTTCAATCAGTATTAACGAAAGCGGCCCGGCTGGCGCGGCGCGGGAATTATGAAACGGCAATACAATTACTGGAAAGCGAAGTATATAACTACCGTGATTCATTTATGTTTTTTTATCTTTTGGGCATTTGTTGCCTGTATTCCGGTAATTATGGCGGAGCACACGATTACTTGACGCGCGCGCGCGAAATAAAGACGCGGGAACCTTCCGTTCTTCTGGCGCTTGCGGCCCTGTATGTTAAACGCGCCGATTCGCGGCGTGCAATAAGTTTTTACCTGGAAGTACAGGAAATTGACGGCAAAAACCGCACCGCGCGGAAAGCGTTAAAGATTCTTAGAAAATACGCCGGTTCGGACGATCTTTTGGCATGGATAGAGTCCGGCAAACTGCGCGGCCTATATCCGCCGCTTCCGCGTGAAAGATTTAAACCGGTAAAAATAATACGGAATATCATATTACCGTGCTTTGTAATAATAGCGCTCGCCGGCGTTGTTATTATTAGAAGCGGTAAATTTCCGGTGTCCGCTGACTCCCGGCGTGAAGGTTTTATAGAAAGCGGCCTAACGCAGAACGACAAAAAAAATCCTGTAGAGATGGGCGGCATTTATCATTTTATACTTACCGAAAAACAAATTTTAACATCTTATGACAACGCGCGGAATTTTTTTTATGAACGCCGCGATAACTCCGCCAGAATCGAGATTAACAGGATTTTGGAATCTAACGCAAACTCCGGCATAAAAAACAAGGCGCGTATCATGGAGCGGTATCTTGAGGAACCCGGATTTGAAACCCTCAAATCAAAATCATCAGAAAACATCGCGTACACGGAGGTTGTAAAAACGCCCCTTTTGTACCGTGATTGTTATGTATTGTGGAGCGGCATGGCGGCAAACATTGATGAAGGACAGGACGAAACATCATTTGATTTTTTGATCGGTTACGACAAACGGCGCAGTATCGAAGGCATCGTCAAAGTAAATCTTAATTTTGCAGCGGACATTAATCCTGAGTACCCGCTTGAAGTTCTTGGCAAAATTGTGCCTGTAGAGCTGCCGGAAGCGCTACGTTTGGAAGGCGTTACCATACACCAGCTTGCCATGACAAAATAATAGAGTGGGCGCGGAAACTGAAGTTTCCGCGCCCAATGGCGCTTAAAACGGCTTGGTGGACTTTAATCCTGCGTTATATGCCATACCCAAAACCACCTTGGATCGTATGGTGTATGAAATATAACGCACTCTTTTGAAAAGACTTAATATTTCAGAAAGGACTTGTCAAAAAAAGCCAAAAGAAGTATAATAAATTCAATCTTATTTGTAAGAAGGATGTATGGAGATTGATCTCGTAACAAGACTTAATCATCATATTGAAAATGAACAATATGATGGTATGTTACCGTACAAGGATATTCATGACAATGAGGAGTATATGAGACTATATAAAGGACGTGGGGCTATTTGGCGAACGCAACCCAGTGGTATATATAACTGCCATGGATTGACATTTGCATCAAAGCGGACCCGTGTTTTTTCGACAAACGAAATAAGAAAAATTCTTCAAGAAGATGCATATATTAAAATTTCTATAGAAAATGTCTTTCCTGGGGATATTATCCTGTATGTAACTAATATTGGAGACATAACACATTCAGGTATTATTCTGTCTGTTGAACGCAATGTTCTGGGTTTATTTCCTATGGTATTGAGTAAATGGGGAAACGGGAGTGAGGTATTTCATTCATATAATAACTGTCCTTATTTTGCCAGTGATATATCGACAGAATTTTATAGGATTGATAAATGATGTGGTTTACAGAAGAAGCGCTAAAAAACATTAACGAACTGCTTTTCTTTGCTAATACACCGAATTATATTGTAAGTGGGTTGCGAAAAAAAAATATATTAAGCATTTTGAAGATTTCTAATAATGATAAAGATGATATTATTAATGAGATAAATAAACATTTAAAAAATATAAATATGAATATATATGTTTACTCGTATGTATATATATTAATTGTTTATTTAGAAACTTCATTTGCAAAACCATATTACATTGAAAATTTTGATTACAAAGAATTTGCTTTTCTTGAGGATGTTATTAAAATTATGAATAATGAACCAAAAGAAATTTACCAAGTAGTAGAAATAAAAAATGAACCACCAAGAGTTACATTATATACAGGAGGAATGTGATGAATGAAACCGGCGTTTTTTTATGCGAGAAAGCAATAATTGATTCAAGGACTAATATGGCATCTTTGATTAATTTTTATGATGGGATAATTCAACCAATTGGTTTTCCAATGGTTATTCCAAACATAACACTTGTGTGTTTTTTTGATAAAGGAGATGATACACAGGATGTTTATGAGGCTGAAATGTCTGTTTCTCAGAACTCAAAAACTATTGTACCATCTATGCCTTCTGATATTAATTTTCAGGGGGGTAAATTTACTCGATTAATACTCGAATTCAATGGCTTGATTTTGCAAAATGAAGGTGAATTAACATTTGATATTAAAATAAAAAATCCAGAGTATAATATAAAAAAAGTGTTGAAAATTTTACCTTCTATCAAAATTCAAAATGGAACTGTGTAGGTGTGTACGGCGTATAACTCGGAGTTTGTTGCGCTTCGC
>JAISCO010000149.1 GCA_031265535.1 Spirochaetaceae bacterium
CAGCCGCGTATGCAAAACGCCCTTTTCAGACTGAAGGCACGGAGTAAAGCCCTCTTTCGGTATGCCGGCGCGGAGCGCATTGAAACCCACTGGTGGGGTGGGTTGAAATAAATCCCGAATGTTAATATACTAGAATACTATCAAACAAGCCTGTAAACAGGCAAAGGAAGGACTTTATGCGTAAAGCAAAGTATCTAGCTGCGGCGTCAGTCATAGCGGTCATAGCCGCTATGACCGCTATCGTTTCATGCTCGGCAGCCGAAGGGTCAATAGACCCCGGCGGCGAGACAAAAGGTTCGTACACCATAGGCGTCATGAAAACAGAGCATGGCTCAATTAAAGCAAGCCGTTCAGCGGCCAATGCCGGGTGGCAAGTAACCGTAGACGTAACTCCGGCGGAAGCCTCGGAATGGAGTGGCGGAGGCGACCCGCCCAGTATCCCTCAGGGGGGGGGGGGGGCGACAGCAAATACACTTGGTATTTAAATAATCTTTCCATCAGCTACGACGGCGGAAAACAGGCGGCGCGTACCAAAGTTACCACTAACCAGTGGACATTCAAGATGCCGGCCGGAGATGTAGTAATAAGCGGAACATTCAGCCAGACCCCGGTAAAGAGCAATGAACTTGCTATTCTTGACGTAAGTGTAAGCTCAAACATACCTCCACTTTTAAGCAAACAATACGACTACACCGCGAAAATTCCCCACATATTTCCAACAATTCCGGAGCAGAAATTCAGTATTATAGCGATACCCGAAGACCCCGAGGCTGAGGTATCAATATCTCTGCCCGACGGCGGTAAGTTGCCGGATGCCGGCGAAGAAATCAAGCTTAACGAAGGCAAAAGCGAATATACGATAACTGTTACAAGAGACGGGCTTACACCGGATACAAATACATACACACTTACCGTAGACTACGAGCCGGACCTTACGCTAAAGTCGATAGAACTTTCAAGCAGTGAAAATTCTGATTGGACACAGACCGTAGCGGTTCAAGACGGGCAGACGCTTACCGTTCCTTACAACAGCGTTACTATTACCGCAAGTCCGAATGGTGAAACTGTTACGTTAGCGGCAAGTAAGAGCTCCGGCTCCGGCGGTTTTACCACAGGCGGGGCGGACAACTGGACGCTTACATACTCTGATATTCAGGATGCTTACGCTGTTTATTCAACCGTGACCATTAAATCAACAAAAAACATCGTCAACGGGGGTGATTATGAAAAAGACTTCACTCTGAAATTTGAAAAAATCGTTGACGCAAATTGGCCGACAAGTTACTGGGCAGCGTCAACAGACGGCAACAACGGCGTAAGCATTATAAAAGAGGAGGACGGCGAGTATTACGAGATACATACATTCATGGTGAGCGACACACTCAGTGTTACCGGTATACCGGAGGAAGGCTTAACGGCGTGGGTTCTTGTAGTTGCCGGAGGCGGCAGCGGCGGCGACTGTGTCGATAGTTATAATAAAGATCTAGGCGGCGGCGGCGGCGGCGGCGGCGTAGGCTATTCGGAAAGTGTATCGTTGGCAGTGCAAGATTATACTGTTGTTGTCGGCGGCGGCGGAAACGGGAGTAAAGGCGGAAACTCTGGTTTCGGGGATATTACCGTTGAAGGCGGCGGTAAAGGCGGCATAGGGACTAGCGCAGATGCCGGGGAAGCTCAAAAAGGCGGAAGCGGCGGTTCCGGCGGGGGCGGCGCTGCGGGAGGCGGCTCTACGCGCGGTACCGGCGGGAGCGCCAATACGCATGCCGCTGTTACAGAGTACCAATTTTTCGGCAGCAATGGTGATAATGGCAATGGTAATGATGCCGGCCCTACCACGGCTGGCGGCAATGGCGGAAGCGCGAACTTTTCCAATAATATCAGCGGGACATCGAAAGAATACGGAAAAGGCGGCATAGCGGGAGGACTTTCAGGAGATACCCCGGCCGTAAACGGTACCGGCAACGGCGGCAACGGCGCCGCGAAGAACGGCAGCGGCAACAACGGCAGCAGCGGCGTAGTGATTGTCCGTTTTCCGGCAAGACCGAATGACACTACTGTTGAATGAGTAACGACATTTTCAAACGCTCAGTCCCAACGTAAGCGTTGGGACTGAGCGTGACGGAAGACAGCCGCCCACTCACAAATGAGCAATGAAGATGCGGTTGTCGCCGGTTTCCTTCCAGTCGCGTATGCAAAGCGCCTTTTTCGTACCTGACGGCACGGAGTAAAGACAGCTTTCGGTATGCTAGCGCGTAGCGCATTTAAACCCGCTGGCGGGTGGCGGGTTGCGCTTTCTGGGGAAACGGGGTATATTTAGCTTATGAAAGCCAACCGCAAGTACAAAGACAGCGTATTCACACTCCTCTTTAAAGACAAAAAACGACTTTTGGAGCTTTACAACGCGGTAAACAGGACATCTTTTACCAATGAGGACGATGTGGAAATCAACACACTACAGAACGCACTGTTTATGGGCATGATCAACGACATATCCTTCACAATCGCTGGCATCCAGCCGCGTATGCCAATCGCTTTTTTCGGACTGAAGGCACGAAGCAAATGCCGCTTTGGGTATGTTAGCGCGTAGCGCATGGAAACCCGCTGGCGGGCGAATATGCCGCTGCGCCACCTCCTGTACATGGCGCGGATTTACGAAAAGATAATCGACAACAGGCAGTTGTATTCAAGCAAAAAGATAAGCATACCCCGGCCTGAGTTCATCGTGCTGTATAACGGGCCGGAAGACTTTCCCGCCGTGAAAGTGTTAAAGCTGTCCGACCTGTTCATGGAAGCGGGAAGGCATGATAAGGTACAGTTGGAGCTTGAGGTAACGATATACAACATAAACAAAGGCGTAAATCCGGCGATAGAGGAGAGAAGCCCTACATTGGGCGGGTACGCCGGGCTTGTGGCGAAAGCGCGTGAGAACGAGGCGGCCGGGATGGACAGGGACGAGGCGGTAAAGGAGTCCGTGCGTTTCTGCAAAGCCAGAGGCATACTCACGGATTTTCTGAAAGAACACGGATCGGAGGTAGAAAATATGTTACTGACAGAATGGAACTGGGAAGACGCTTTACAGGTACGCTGGGAAGAAGGCAGAGAGGAAGGCATGGAGGAGCGGGATATGGCTATTGCCAAAAACGCGCTGTCCGAAGGCGCCTCTCTTGAATTTGTGCGGAAAATTACCGGCCTTGATATTCAGACCATCACACAGCTTGCCGCGCGGTAACAGTCCGTGCGTTTCTGTAAAGCCAGAGGGATACTCGTGGATTTCTTAAAAGAACACGGATCGGAGCAAAGAGAACATGTTACTGACAGAATGGAACTGGGAAGACGCTTTACAGGTACGCTGGGAAGAAGGCAAAGAGGAAGGTAAAGAGGAAATTGCTAAAAACCTGCTGTTCGAAGGCGCTTCCCCTGAATTTGTGCGGAAAATTACCGGCCTTGATATAGAGTCCATCACACAGCTTGCCGCACGGTAACAGTCCACCACACGCACGCGCTCCTGAGCCGCGAAAATCTTTTGACAATACCGGCGGCACGGAACACAGCGGCATCGTAATTGTTCGTTTACCAGCAAAGCCGAATCCTGCTGTTGCTGAATGAGTAACGAAAGACCGTCGCTGCCGGACTGAACGCCCTGTCCCGCCCAACGCCGCAAACAAGTTTGCGGCGTTGTATTAAACCCCACTGCGAATAAGAAAAAGACTGGATTTGTTGCTTGAATTTGGCAAATATCTTTGCCCAGCGTTAATTCAAATGTAAACTTAACAGGCGGCTAACTCTATGACGAGACTACAGGCGGCCAGCAAGTCATCCAATAAAAGCCATTCTGTGCGGCTGTGGAAGTTGCGCCCGCCTGTGAATATGTTTGGAGTGGGGATCCCAAGTTCCGTAAGACGCGCTCCGTCCGTGCCGCCGCGTATGGGTTTTAGATGAAAATCAACGCCGGCATTTTTTGCCGCCTCTTTCAGACGCGCGAGTATTTCAGGATATTCTTCTATTTTTTCCCTCATGTTGTAGTAAGAAGGCTTTATGTCAAGAAGCGCCGTGCCGCCGGGGAAAGCCGCCTCGACAGCCTGAGCGAAATTCCCCAGAGCGGCAATGCGCCTTTCCATACCGGATCGCGTAAAATCACGGATTATCAGCTTTAAGGAGGCTTTTTCGTGGTTTCCGGCGATTTCCATAAGGCAATAAAAACCATAATGTCCGTCCGTAGCCTCCGGACTTTCGGTCCGCGGCAGCATCGCGGCAAAGTACGCCGCCATAAGCGCCGCATTGACAAGCACCCCGCGCGCCGCGCCAGGGTGTATCGCCCTGCCTGTAAAACTTGCCTCCACACTGTATGCGTTAAAACATTCGATTTCAAACTCGCCGCCCGCCCCTCCGTCCAATGTGTAGCAGACGGCTGATTTTATCAAATCAAGCGGAAATTCGGGCAAGCCCTTGCCCGTCTCTTCATCAGGCGTAAATATGATTTCGAGCGGGCCGTGCTTTATCTCATCGTGGGATACAAGGAAGGCGGCGGCTGAAACTATGGCCGCTATACCCGCCTTGTCGTCCGCGCCAAGCAGGGTTGTACCGTCCGCGTGAACTATAGTCTTGCCGACGGCGGCGGCAAGGTCGGGGTCTGTTGACGGGTTAAGCGTTACGCCGTCACGCAAAATTATGTTTTCACCATTGTAATTACTTACTATACAAGGATTTACGTCTTTACCTGATACGTCGCAAACGGTATCAAGATGCGCGAGGAAGCCTATAGTTCCGGGAACGGGTACGCCGGGCGGCAGGTTGGAGGGGATACGCGCCACAAGACAGCAATGACCGGTCAACTCCGCCTCTATACCGAGCGCCGCAAGCTCCTCCTTCAACAAACGGGCTAAATCCCACTGCCCGGCGCTTGTCGGCGTTTCTTCAATGTTTGGATCGCTTGTTGTCCAAATTTTGGCATATCGGACAAAACGTTCCAGCAGCATATTTTTTAGAGCCGCTTCTTCCATGCCGGTAACAAGCGGACGGTTTTGCTTCAATTCTTTCATTTTTGGCCGGCTATATGGGCCATAACTTTAGCGTCGCCCAGCATATTTTTTATGACACAGTATTCGTTAGGTTGATGAGCCTTGCAATCCAATGTCCCCCAAACGGCGGCGTCAATGCCTTCATTACGCAAAAAAGCCGCAACCGTGCCGCCGCCTATTCCTATAAGGCGTGTTTTAACGCCTAAAACCTCTTTACAGGCGGTGGAAAGCATTTTTACTACAGGCGAATCGGCGGGAGTCCGCTTGGTCTGCTTGCTCTGTTGTACAACTATCAGCTCAACTTGTACGCCGTACTCTTTTTCAACACCGCGTTTAATGCGATTCGCTTCCTCCAAAAGCTCGTCTACCGTATAGCAAGGCAATAAACGTATATCCATATAGAACACATCATCGCCCGGTACCGTGTTGGTGTTTGGTACATTCGCCTCTTTTTTGGTCGGCTCTACCGTTGAACGATCCGGGTCGAACAAACTGTCGCGGGCGGAAAATTTTTCAATCAGCCCCTTACGCAGTCTAAGCGTCAGGTCTGCCCCCGCGAGGCAGGCGTTACGTCCATTTTCGGGATACGCGGCGTGCGACTGTACGCCGATAGTATGAACTTTGATGCAAACCGCGCTTTTTTCAATGATCTCGATTTCTTCGCCCAATGGATCTCCGCCGTCCGGTACCAAAGCAAAATCACCGCTTCCAAAAAGTCCGCGTTTATTTTTTAACAGCCAGTCTATGCCAAAATTGCTGTGACATTCCTCATCCGCGACAAACAGTAGTTTTAACGTGCGTTCCGGCTGGATTTTTAGCTTAACAAAGGCAAGCGCGGCTAGTACGGACGAAACGAGGCCCTGCTGATCATCCTCAACGCCGCGTCCTATTAGCTTACCGTCCTTATTGAGCACCGTCCACGGGTCGCTGTTCCAAAAAGAAAGCTCTCCGGCAGGCACAACATCAAGATGGCTCATTATCCAGAAACTAGGCAGCGCGGCATCCTTACCTTCGATAGTCGCGATAAGATTTGGACGCACGCCGCCTTTTGCCCGCGGATCGGGCGCGTCATAGTACTCCAATGTATCAATTCCATGCTCTCTAAGCCATTGTTCAAGGAACAGGCATTTATCCAATTCACCTTCGCCGCCCGATACAGGCGAAACCGCGGGATATTTTGTCAATCCTGTTTGCAGTTCAACGGCTATGTCCTCGCA
>JAISCO010000318.1 GCA_031265535.1 Spirochaetaceae bacterium
CTTTTACGGAGAATGGTCAACTTGAAGGATAGCTGTAATTGCCGGGTCCAGAGGTTCCCAAAATTTAGTTGACAAGGCCGTACTTTATATGATATATTTATACGTATAGGGGATAGTTATGGAAACAAAATTGACTTTGAAGCTTGACCAAGGGGTTATAAATTCCGCAAAAAAATATGCGGAAAATAATAACCGCAGCTTATCAAAATTGGTAGAAGATTATTTTAAAAATTTATCGTCTGAAAATATACCGGAAGAAGAATATCCTCCACTGATAAAAAGATTAAGTGGAATAATATCTGAAAATGATCTAAAACATATTTCTAAATATGATGATAAGGCAAAAAATATTCTAAGAGAAAAAGCATGAATAAAAGATTATTTATAGATTCGGATATTATTTTGGATTTATTGGCTCAAAGGTCATTGTTTTATGATGATGCCGCAAAAATATTCAGTTGGGCATATAAAAGGAAACTGGAATTATATACTACGGCAGTTGTGTTGGCTAATGTTTTTTATATTTTGCGGAGAGTGAATGGAAACGATAAATCAAAAGAACAGATAAAAGATTTACGGTTGTTGGTAAAAATCTTGCCCATTAATGAAAATATTGTTGATATGGCCCTAAGTTCTAAATTTAACGATTTTGAAGATGGATTACAATATTATACGGCAAAAGAACAAGAGCTGTTTGGAATTATTACACGGAATTTAAGAGATTATAAAATAAAAGACATGGTAATACAAACATCAAAAGAATTTGTAAAAATAAATACTGAACTATTCGATGAGAAAAGAGAAAACAAAAATGGTTGAAAAGGCAAAACCGCGCATAACCCGGCAGCTTTGCCGCCGCGGACTGTTTATACGCGGACCCGCTTTAGTCCGTAATGTTGCCAAACCGAAGGTACGCAAACAGCCGGCCCTTGCCTCGGCGTAAAGCGCAAGTCCGGGGGCCCATGCTCCCGGATTTTTTTTAGCGGCGGAGGTCTTCCCAGACAAAGGCGCTGCCCAGCCAGTTAAGCTGGACTGTCCGGGAAAAAGCGTTGAAGGGAGTTCCTCCGGGAACAGCGGGTATCCACCTGAGGGTGTTGGCGATGAGGGTCTGGATCGAACCGTCTTTGAGCCAGGCCGCGGCGCCCGGGGTTTGCGCCTGTTCTTCATCGCCAAAGGGGACGGCCCAAAGCAGTTCCGCCTGTATGCCGTATCTGGTCCATCCCGGTTTTTCGGGGAACCGGGCCGCGGCAAAACCGGCGCTTTGCGAAGGGCGGAGATTGCGCGCCATACTAAGGGGAGCGTAAATCCAGGAGGGTTTATTGGCCAGGAAAATATCCCATGAATTGGTCCAGTTGTAGGTAAGAGCGCCCGGTTGAAACCTTGGGCTTTGAAACAGGGTATTCCCCTGGGCTTCCCAGAATTCCTTCCCCTGGGGGAATACGCCGGGTTCTTCCTGCAAAAGCTGGCTCAACCAGGCGACACGGGCCTTTGGTTCGCCGCCGGGGCCGGCCAGGAGGCCCATAAGCTCTCCGTTCCCTTCAACCCTGTCCCGTGAGGGAGGGGGATCGGTGAATTCAAAGAAAAACGCCCAGGGGTCAAGGGCCAGCAGAAATGAGCCTTCGTATTCGGAACTTGCGGCCAGATTGGGGTACGCCTTGACCATTGCCTCCGGGCTGTTGCCGCCGGCAGCCTGGCTGATATTCGTGGTGATTATATAACCGTAACGTCCTTTGGGAAGGACGCTTGCCTGGTATATTTCGATGTCCTTAAAGGGGGGCGGAACTTTCGCCGAGTCAAGAACGGCGCTCCATTTTTCCGCCAGGCTTTCCTCAACCAGCCATACGGGTAAAGATTTTCCGGCGGAAAAAATAAAAACAGCGGAGACCCCTCCCGCCGCCAGAACCGCGAACCCAGCCAACAGCGTTATAAGCAATTTTGTTTTTCTACGCATATTTACCTCATTGAACTGTTAACTTTCGATTCCCGGCTTTTTTACGCATTTAATCAGCCTTTTTCCGGGGGAGGATAGTTTTTACATAGTCTTCGGTAGCTTCAAATATGGGGTCTGTTTTATTTTGACTCCGCATAGAGGGGATTACTTTGGTACGAACACCCATACCCCGGGCATCTACATAACCATAATCACGCAATACGCCTACAATGAGCGAATTCCTGTGCGATCTTTGCCCCGCTATCATTTTTTCTATATTCATGGAATTCTGAAACCTTCCGGGACTTATTATCTCAATGCGGTCTGAATAATTTGAGACTTCTATATCAACGGAACGGGTCCAATCTCTATGGGCAAGGGCATTTATCACGGCTTCCCGCAAAGCTTCCCAGGGATAAAACCATTCTGATTCACGTCTCATATTTTCATCAATTTTTGAAGATTCAAGCGTAATAAAAGGTCTTATGGTTGATGAAAATTTCTCAATCAATCCATTATCCAGAAGTTCTTTAGGGGCCGATTCTGTTTTTCTCCATCTTCCTATAAGCGGAGTTTCCAGTATCTCGTCTAACTGAGCCTGGTATTCTTTATCATTGCCCCGGAACGACATAACCCTTAGCCCAAATTGAGGTAAATACCGTCTTGGGCTCATGCCAAAACATATCAGGCCGGCTATGGAACATACTTTATTGCCCAGTCCGTCTTCGGCCATAAATCCCATTTGAAGAAGCCGCTTAATCCATTGGGCATCGGTAGACGGAACTTCCGGATCATTTAAAATTGTTTCCAGATAAAAATCCAATTTTTCCATCTCAAAACAGGAAAAATCCGTGCCGGGAACCGGCATAACCTCTACATGAAGTAATCCGCCGCTTTCAAACAACGCAATTTGCTGTTCACGGGTAGCACGTTCAGCCCGGTTACCTATTCGAATATATATGTCTTCTCTATTATTGTGGCGAACAACATATGGTTTTGATATTCCGGAAGAAACGGTAATAATTCCCACAGTTTTTCTATCTTCAAATTTGATTTCCTCATAAAAAGGAATTATTTGCGGATGAATTTTATCCCTGAAAACATTAAATACCCACTCCTGTGCGTCTGTACGCTGCAATCCCGAAATGCCCCCATCATCCTCGACACCCAATAAGATTCTGCCGCCCCGCAGATTGGCAAAGGCGACAGCTTCTTTGGCAAGAATCTCGGGCCTGATGTCGTCGCGTTTAAATTCAACTCCGGAATTTTCGCCATTGGCAATTATTTCCAGCAATTCAGTCTTTAGCATACCGTTCCTTAAATCCATATTTCTTCTGCCGCTGCACAAAAGCTTCTTGACCGCCTTCAAGAATGATTGCGGCTTTTTCTTTTATGATCGGCACATCAATAGAACCTTGTGATTCTACCGGCATCTTCCCCAAATTATCCTGGGCTTCAAGCACCCCTATCCATTCCGCGTCTCCAAATACCGGTATATTGGCGTTATGGGTTGCAAATATAAATTGACGCATAATTTTTGCTTTCCGCAATTCAGACACAATTCTTTCCGCAATAAAAGCGTTGTCTAAATTGTCTTCCGGCTGATCCATAATTAAAGGATCGAGGTTTTTTAGTAACAGCAAATGGAGTATGGCCGTACATTTTTGGCCGGTAGATAAGTTATCTATAGGCTTAAAATTCTCTTTTCCGTCATGCGAAACATTAAGCAGTATTTCAAAGGAATCCTGTATGTCCAATTCTTCCAATTCCATTATTTGTTTGGAAGACAGCCTGACAAGAGCGTTGGCCGCATTATCGGTTATTCCCCACTTTTCATTTTTAAGAGATGAGACCCCTTCACGAATAAGCGCTGCTAGTTTTATATGAGAAAAATCTTCCGCGGAACGAATCCAGGAAAGTCTCGCTTCGGCAACTCCGTCCAGTTTACAATCTACAAGAAATGTTACTACTGCGGACCTGTCGGACTCCGGCGTGATAGAAATTTTTAATTTCCCTTCAAGCATTTTATTCAGGGAGGAAATAGCCTGATTAAACTGCGATGTTCTCTCAGCTTTACTTTTGGATAATTCACCTAAAATGGACGTTCTTTGCAGCCGGAGTTCATTAAGCAAATTATGATAAGTTTCCACAGCCTTTTTTTTCGGCTTAATCATTTGGATATTCTTAAGAGTCTCCTGATATTCAAGTCCTATCTGTTTTCCCGTTTTTCCTTCACTTGCGGGAAGTTTTGCGAATACCGTTTCCAGTTTTTCTTCTTCTTTTTTTATAACCTTTTCAATTTTAGCTGCTATTTTATCTAAATCCTTTTTTGCTGATAAATATTTTTTTTGCCATTCGTTTATTTGGTCTTCCGCATATTTGGATAAATCGTCCAACCTTTCCCGTATCTTTTTAAGGAATTCAGCATGGGGAAGTTTTTCCAACACAGAATCGTTAAGGAAAGTAGTGTCTAAAAGATTATCTTTTATGGACAGAAAGCTCTTATCTAAATTATATGCTTCTTCATTAAGGCTTCTTTCCAGAAGCTGTTTTTCTGTCTCAAGATAAGGAATAATCTTGAGCTTGCCTTCTATGCCGAGTTTTTTAAAAATTTCGGCCTTTTCTTCCAATTTGGGAAGTTTGGCTACATCAATCTCAATCTCCGCAATATTATTTTCGGTTTCAAGTATTTTTTCCCTGTTTTCCGCCAACTTTGAAAAGGCCAAATCGATAGAATTCAATTTTTCTTTTTTACCGGTTTCAAAAAAACGATTGAGCAGGTTTCGTTGGCTATCCTTATTTTGAGCTATTTCCAGTATCTCGTTTTGTCCAAAAATTTCTATTTGAGGAAGTAAATCATCGGGTGTGAAATTTGAAGGTTTTCCTTTGTCGTCTTTAACGGTTGTAATATCGCCATAGCGCCGGGATATGGTAAAACGCTGACCATTCATACTGGATGATTTCACTTTTAGTTCAATGTGCCCCCTGGTTTTGCCTAAATTTTCTTTAACTATGTTTTCGTGTTGTTTTTGAGCTTCTTTTCCAAGAGGTTTTCTTCCAAGTACATACCGGATACACTCTATCAAAGTTGACTTGCCTGTTCCCCTCCCGCCTATAATAGCGTTAAGGTGTTCCGAAAAATCAACGCAAAGCCCATCCAGATAACCTGACGTTATTTTGATACTTTCTATGCTGGAATAATATTTTTTAGGCATATCACTGTTAAGACGGACCCTTGATTCAGGATCGAGAAAAGCATCCTTAAATGCGTCAAATCCGGGCTTGGTCATTTTAACCCGGCTTGTGGCGCTTAAATCGTCCAGATCTTCCGGTTTAACTATATCCTTTGCGTTTATAGGCGCGATAGGATGGTCCCTGTGGTACTCAGGAATTTGATTCTTAAAAATCTTTATATAATTCCCGTCACTTGCTTTGGATAAATCATCCAGTGAACCAGGTATCTGAGCGGCCTGTAAATCTTTAAGCTGCCAAACGTGATTTAGTTTATTTTTCAGGAGACCATTGGCGCCCGTACAATGGGCGGCATATATAAAGCCGCCAATTTTTGTTGCTTTTTTTATTAGTTCTTCGGCGCTTAACGTTGAAGGACGGACGCCATCTTTGGGGTCTAACAGTTCCAAATTTCCAAGATACCTGTTCAATGTGTCAATATCCGTATTGTCGGAAAAAAGGCATACAAAATGGATTTTATCATTAGATGCTACCTCAAATCCGGGGAAAACAATGATTCCCTGTGTTTGGAGAGTTTCTCTTAAGCCGCTAATGCCTGAAACGCTTCCATGATCGGCAATACCTACTATTTTTATGTCCAATTCAAGGCATTTGTTAAGAATTGCTTGATTATATTCATTTTCTGGTAGTCCTGTAGTATCGCCTCTGTATTGAGAATTATAGCTTGAAGGGTTTACTTGTAGAGCGCAGCGCCAGAATTGAGCATAGTTTTTAACTTCGTTCACCTTTTCCCTCCGCTTCATGCGCTTCATCCCGCTTTTTTAAAGTATACCACAGCGCGGAGCTTCTGTCTTTACTCCATTATATCTTAGGTTTCACCCGAAGAACCCCTGCGCCAGTCTTATCAACATCGCCGCAGGACATAAAAAGACGTGTATTCAGGCGAATGGCATCAGTGATAGTCTGGATTCCATCTTATTGGCTGTTCCATCAAGGCTTTCAGCGAATAAAGATGCTTATCCTCCCGTTGGTCGGCGCGGGCTTCGTTTCGATTCCCGGCTTTTATACGCGGGATATTACATTTTTTTAGCCAAGGCCGGGAATCGAACCCGGGACCTGCGCATTACGAGAAAAGCTTTTATCGTAATACTATGGCTTATTACGCATTATTTAAGCTAATTATGCACATTATTCCGGGGCTATCAACCGGATTTAGCCTATTATGGCGTACTATGAATTACCATAAGACAATTTTATGTGTTACTTTCGTGTGCCACTTTTCCGGACAGGGCTTGATCCCTCCGCCCTGGACGGACTTCATGCGTACACGGAAGGCCTGGTAGCCCCCTCACCCTGCGGCTTCGTCCGGGGCGGCCTCCCTTCTGGCCCCCGGTCTGGTTCCCCGAGAAGGCAGCCCCGGACGCTCCTAAGTAACCCAGCTTTACCCCGCCCCTCCGCAAAGGCCCCCAGGGCACACGTAGAGGGGGTTATAACGTGCAGTTTGCAGGGGACGGCTTACCGGTTTTGAAGGGCGGGGAAATGCCGCCCCGCTTCTCTCCGGTATCGGGATCATCTTGCCGGTATCAGCAAGATGATAGGGCGCATTTTCCTGGCACGATCCGGGGCGGCCCCGGAGGAGGCAGGTTATTGAGTAACCGGCTGGCGGGGCCTTACCGGTTTCAGATCCGCCCATACCAGGGGAAGGCCGTATTTCTTGAATATGGCTATTGTGCCATCCTCCGCCGCCTGAGAAAACTCTCTGGCCGTCATGTTCTTACGGTCATCCTGGATCATAAGCCGGGCGGCGTGTACTTCCCGGACAAGCAATGGTTCATCCACTATGGCGGGGTCATTCATGTAGTTTTCAATGGTTTTCATAGGCTTAAAACCTCCAGGGGTTTATATATCCCTATGGCTTGGTATCCTTCCCGGATGTTTATCGCTCCGGTAATCCTGATTGTCTTTTCCCGGACAATATGCTGAAAATTCAGGCTCACTATAAAGTCTAAGCCGTAAACCGTTGTCATGGCAATATGCAAAGCGTCCGTATAGAAACCGACCGGAACCGCTTCCCCAGTAAGGTACAGGCCCGCAAGCCGTTCTACTTCCGGCGTTTTTTGAAGGATTTTAACACCGCAATCCGGGATAAGTTTCAACATTTCAAGACGCCGGGATTCTGCGGCCGTTGCTTCCAGTTCCTCAGT
The DNA here is from genome assembly GCA_031265535.1 of Spirochaetaceae bacterium. Taxonomy (GTDB): domain Bacteria; phylum Spirochaetota; class Spirochaetia; order Treponematales; family Breznakiellaceae; genus JAIRMY01. The sequence continues at coordinate 7,327 of JAISCO010000318.1, forward strand.
AGCGTACGGAGAGGTATACGGTTCATACGTTCCCGCCCTGATTAAATCAAAGACCCGGCGTACCTGGGCTTTATATTCCTCATACCCCGGAGCATCCGGGGCATAGTAGAAGTTGAACATCGTGGTTTCAAGATAAATTTTCGGTTTGTCCATCCTCATGCTCCCTTTGCCCGGCATGGCCCGGGGCTGCGGTTCCCTATGGCCGCCCCTGCCTGTCTACCGGCCCGGCAAGTGAAGGCGGCAAATAGGTGGTGAAGGGGTAGGTAAGCAGGGCGCAGGGTGAGGGCGCCCCGGAACCCTTCCGCTTTGCCGGGTCTGGGGAGCCTCATATCTCCTCCCCGGTGTCCCTCATTTTCAGCGTGGGGCCTTCATAATCGCAATCCAGTAGATCGGCAATTCTTTTCATGTCATCTTCTGAAAAATTTCCCTTGCTCATTTTGTTTGAAACATTTTGCCGTGTGGTTCCCATCTTAGCAGCCAAGTCAACAAAAGACATATTACGCCGCCCCATGATGATTTTTATCTTTTCCGCAAAGGTTAAAGGCATATATTCTCCTCCTCTAAATATATACTCTTTTCGATTTACTTTGTCAACAAAATAAGAAAAAGTAAAATATTTCCCAAAAAAGTACATATTTTACTTGACAAAGACAAATAAAAGGTGTACATTGTTATTGGATAGACAAGAAAAGGAGATAGAAACTATGACCAATAGCGAACTGAAAAGCAAAGTCGTAACCCTGGGCAACAAGCTGGCCCCTCGCATGGGCGGGGACCGCAAGGCCGCTTTCGTGGAAGCCTGGGCAATCGTGAAGGCCGGGGGCCTGGAAGTGGCGGTCCGGGGCGTGTCCTACGGGAACCGGCAGGAAGCCCTCAAGCGGCTGGCCGGGTATGCCCCGGAACAGGTCAGGGCGGTACTGGTGCCGGAACCGGGAAACCAGGCAGACCCTGGCGCCGTAGCCGTTATGGTGGGCGTGAATGGCGGTCGGGGCCTATATCGGATTGGTTATGTGCCCCGGAC
>JAISCO010000280.1 GCA_031265535.1 Spirochaetaceae bacterium
TCGCCATCCTGCAGCCGACCGGCCTCATCCCGACAACGCCGCACGACATGCGCCGCATCATGGAGTACACCCAAAAGCACTTCGTGAACCTCGAACTCAACTCGGAAATCGCCGTCTCCTCCGGCGCGGCGGCAGCGGCAATGGAAGAAGGCGGCTATTCCGGCATCGTGAACATCTCCCCGTTCGCCTGTCTCATCGGCCGCGTCATTGAAGGCATCTTCACCCCCTGGGCCCGCGAGCGCAACTACCCCATCCTCTCCGTCGAAGTGGACGGCAACCTCCTCCCCCCGAACATCGTGAACAAACTCAACATCTTCATGGTGAACGTCCTCCGCTACAAAGGCGGCGAAGACCTCTCGGCATTGGTGGACGCAAGGGAAGAGAGCGAAAGCGAGGAGCATAAGCAATAGGCAGTTGGGCGCATTTTTTGCTCCGCAAAAAACCGGGCTTTGCGGGGGTTCCGTCCCGGCACTTGGCCACCTGCGGTGGCCCTGCGCCGGGACCGCTCCGCGCCCCTCCAATCCCTTGCGCACTTCGCCGCACCCCAAGGGGGTGAATGTGATCCAAGCGTGGAGTTTTGCCTCTGGCAAAACTCCGGAAGTAATTGCCGCAATGCGGCAATTACTCAATTCCTTGCGTGTCTGGCACCCCTGTCGGAGTGAATGCGGTTATTTATTACGCAAAACTTCTAAAGCAGTTGCCGCATCGCGGTAACTGCAAAAACACCCAAACTTCGCGCGTTTTTGTAAAAAATACATATTATTAGATAATTTAACTCTTTCCGTATGAACCGCTTATTATTATATTCTCTAACATACTTAGTATTAGGAGAATTTATGAAAGTCATGCATTTTGGAATTATTGTTTTTGCCGTTGCCGTATTGTTCGCCGGTTGCGCGACAACACGGACAGCCGTTCCGTTTTCATTTGTTGAAAACGAAGAGGAGAGCGCGTCCATCGAGATTATGGGAGGTAATCCGGGGGTGTGGCTGGTCTATTTTGATAAAAATGAACTTCCACAGCCGGCCGAAGAAACGTATTGGAACCCGCTTTCTTTTCCCGCCGGAAGACCGCTTGAAATCACCGTTCACGCTTATTATTATCAGCAGTCAACCACCTCCACATCGGCGGGGGTACTCGGAGCGTTGATATCGTCGGTTGCGACATCGGCAATCGCGGCGTCAAGAAATGTTGACCGGGATGTTCTGTTTACCTGTCCCGCGCTGGAAGCGGGAAAAGCATACAAACTTGTATTCCGCAAGGGGGCCGGAGTATCCGGGGAAAATTTGCTTGTTTTATCGAATATAGAAACAGGCAAGGTTGTTTACGAACAGGGATTTGAGAATAAATAAAGTCCGGCGTATTCCCACGGACGGCGGCGGAACAGATGTTCCGCCGTGCTGCGCCCCGCCCCTCCAGAAGCAAATCCGCAGGATTTGCGACCCCTTGCGCGCTTCGCCACACCCCAAGGGGGTGAGCGAGCCGTAACGCCGAAAATGACGGACATAAATTTTGGGCAAAAACTGATTGCGGTTCGGCAAAGCAAAGGGCGGACAGGAGAAGCAGCCTTTTCCGGGGCAAAAACCCGGGTGAGCATATCAATATCCGCACCGCGCAGAAAATTTTTGAACAAGCCCTCTTGAAAGCCGGCATAACCCGTAAGTCGAGCGCACACAGCCTGCGCCACTCTTTTGCGCCACACCGTCCGTAAAACGTGACGGACATACGCTATATCCAAAAACTTCTTGTCCACAACTCGATCAAAACGCCCAAGCACTACACGCACATCGCCCTCCGTGACGCTCTCCTTATCCGCAACCCGCTTCGACACACCGCAAATTTTCAAGAATTTTGCCCCAAAAACAGCCATAGACAAAATTTTCGCCTGCGCTTATACTGATATGCGGGTGGTATATGCGTAAGGGTTCGCATATACTGTAGTTATGCGAAATTTTTTTAGGCCATATTACAATATAGGTTCAGGGAGTTGTGTAAATTTTATGTATCGTATATACTACTTGTGGATGGCAAATTCTCCAGTTTGGCGAATTTTTCGTAAATTTGGTGCCGTATATAAGGTATGTAGAATTTGCATACACTATATATAGCAAACTTTTGAGAATTTTCCACTCCCAAGGTATTTGAATAAAGGAATTTGAAATGGAGAAAAAGACATTATCTAACATACTCGAAGGGAAATTTTTTAGAATCCCAGATTATCAAAGAGGATATGCGTGGGAAGAAAAACAGTGGAATGATTTTATTGAAGATATTGACACTTTGATTGATGATAAAATCGTTAGTCATTATACAGGAACTATCGTTATATATCAACCAAATACAAAACCAACAGAAATATATGGGACAAAAAAGCTTGAAATCATTGATATTGTCGATGGTCAGCAACGGCTTACTACTTGTTCTTTGTATTTAGCAATTATCCTAAATGAATTAGTGAAAAAAGGGTTAAATGATTATAATGCTGAAATCACAAATTATTTGTATTCTGGTCTGAAAACAAAAATGCAGTTGAATAATGATACCTCTGATTGTTACTACGATTTAATTACAAAAGGGTCTTTTAGTGTTGAAGCATTTTCGGTTCATCAAAATAGGCTTATAGATGCATATGCTTTTTTGAAAAAGCATATAGATACTAAAATGGAAGTACTACAAGATAAAGGGACAGAATACTTAATAAACATTTTTGATTCATTAATCAGAAAACTAAACTTTTCATTTTATACTATTGAAGTGGAAAGTGAAATTGGTATGACATTTGAATTAATGAATTCCAGAGGAAAAGATTTATCTTCATTAGAACTGTTAAAAAACTATTTTATGTATTGGATTTATAGAAATATAAATATTCCTGATGAGAAAGAAGACTTTACATCGTTAGTTAATAAAACATGGAAAGAAGTATTTATTAATATAGCAAAATGCAACGGTAATGAAGACCAGTGTCTGCGAATAGTATGGACATTGTTTATAAATTATACTCCTAAAAATTGGGACGGATATAGTGGTTTTAAATCCGATGAAATTATACCCATTAGGAATTTTTCAATAAACTCAAAGAAAAAGACTAGGGAATTATTATCAAAAATTGTTGGCGGATTATCCATCCTTTCTTTTCATTATGCTCAAATACTAAAACCCAATGAAAATGTAAATTCGGCAGAAGAGTATAAGTGGCTCGCAAAGATACGACGTGCGGGAAATATAGCAATATATTTACCATTATTGGTTGCAGCAAGAATAAAATATTTCAATAAAAGAATTACCGAAGGTGAGTATACAAAATTGTTGCAGACAATTGAGAAATTTACATATAGAGTTTTTATAGTTGAAGGTAAAAGAAGCAATGCGTCAATGACAAATTTCTTTAGATGGGGTTGGGAACTCTTTTATGAAGAATATGCGCTGAAAGATATTATTGGATGGATATTGGAGACTATTAATCATTATTCAAATGAAAATGCTTTTAGGGATTGGTTGCAAAGCGGACCCGATAAATGGTATGAATATTATTATCGTGCATTAAAGTATACTTTGTATGAATATGAATTATATCTCTTGGAAACTGACGGAAAAGATGTAAAGCCAAAACTTGCTTGGGCAAGTATAAGTTATTCAACTATTGAACATATTTTGCCGCAGACGCCTGAAAAGAAATCAAAATGGTTAGACGATTGGGCCAAGGAAGACATAAAATTGTATCTTCATGATATTTCTAACCTTGTTTTAACTAATGATAATTCACATTATAAAAATTTTGACTTTGTAGTTAAGAAAGGTAATCCTGGAGAAGGTCATTGCTATGCAAATTCGGATATTCGTCAGGAAAGGAAAATATCTGAATATAAAAGTTGGACTGTGGATTCTTGTAAAAAAAGAAGAAAAGAACTTGTTGATTGGATTATTGCCAAATGGGGGATAGATGATAATTTGGAATAGTCGCAAGGAAAAAACGTCGCATAACAGGTCTGTTTACGCTGCACCCGCAGTAGCGGCTTGGTCTACCGTTCGCTAGGTCATTCGCTTCGCTCATTTCCACGCCGTTTCTCCGCCATATTTTGTCGGCCCTGCAAATGCTACGCATTTGCTTATTCGCCCTGCAAAAACGTCATATATAGCCGGAACGTTAGGCGACATGGGGTCTAACATTTTTTTGAGAATTTTT
>JAISCO010000302.1 GCA_031265535.1 Spirochaetaceae bacterium
CCATGCGTACGTACGCGGCGGAACTTCCCCTCAAACAAAAGCCTGAGTCGGTCGATTCGATATCCGGCGCGACAATCGCCTACAACCAGTTTAACGAAGCCGTCCTCAAAGCTCTGGAAAAGGCAGCATCGTCCCGATAAGCGGATAATTACGGGCGGGTACTGATTCCGGGAAGAGACCTCACGGACAGACGGACGGCACGGACTTTTGGAGGGGTGTTTTGCGGACTTGCGGGAACTATGCGCGTGTCAGCGGACTGGTTCTGATGGTCCGCTGATTACGCAGATTACGCTGATTGTGGATGCGCGTAATCTGCGAACGGCGCGGGCTCACACGAAAGCACGCCGAACGAGCAAAACACGCCGCCCGTAATCCGCGAAAATCCGCGTAATCTGCGGACGCATTGAACACGCTCCCAAACGCATATATAGTGCTTCTACTTATAAAATACTAACGGATACAGGAGGCTTTTCATCTGGGCGCATTTCCGGCTGCGCCGGAAACCGGGCTTTGCGGGGGTTCCGCCGCTTGCGCGGCCGATGGCCACCAGCGGTGGCCCCGCCCCTCCAGAAGCAAATCCGCAGGATTTGCGCCCCCTTGCGCGCTTCGACGCACCCCAAGGGGTGGATAATCCGTATGGCCGACAACTTAGCCGCATATTTTGAATTGATAAAGAATATCGAATATAGTGCTTCTACTTGTAAAGTAATAACAGATACAAGGGGCTTTTTCAAAATATCTTTTGGGCGCATTTTCGGCTGTGCCGGAAACTCAGGCTTGTCGGGAGTTCCGTCGCTTGCGTGGTCGATGGCCACCTGCGGTGGCCCCGCCCCTCCAGAAGCAAATCCGCAGGATTTGCGCCCCCTTGCGCACTTCGACGCACCCAAAGAGGTGGATATAATCCCTATGATCGACAACTTAGTTACAGATTTTGAATTGATACCTTTTGGGTAGAATCACTATAAACCTAATAAAATTGCACTTAAGGAGTGAAAATGTTAAGCATACTTTATACCATTGTTATTTATCCGATTACCCAGATCATTGAATTCGTATTTGTGTTTTCGCAAAAAGTTTTTAAGGAAACCGGCCTGTCGATAATCGGCGTAAGCGCCGCTGTCAGCGTTTTATGCCTGCCCCTTTATGCCGTGGCTGAAAAATGGCAGCAAATTGAACGGGATACGCAGAAAAGACTCAAGCCCAAAATCGACAAGATAAAAGCCGTGTTCTCTGGCGATGAGCAATATATGATTCTCTCAACCTATTACCGCCAAAACCATTATCATCCCGTTTACGCGCTACGGAGCACGTTTGGTCTTTTGATTCAGATACCGTTTTTTATCGCCGCCTATTCCTATCTTTCCCAACTTGAGGCCCTGAAAAACAAATCTTTTTTCTTTATATCCGATTTGGGCGCTCCCGACGGTCTGATTTCCGCCGGTTCATTGTCCATCAATATGCTTCCCATTGCCATGACCGTGATTAACATAGTCGCCAGTGCCATATACCTCAGCAGCGGGGGGGGGGGTCTAAAGACAAGGTGCAATTATACGGTATAGCGGTCGTCTTTATGGTACTGCTCTACAATTCGCCTTCTGCCTTGGTGCTGTACTGGACAATGAATAATGTTTTTTCACTGGCAAAGAATTGTTATTTTAAGATTACCTATAGGTATAAATTTAAGATACTGCTACTCTTGTTTACGGCTGTCTGCGCTTTGTCGGCGGTATATCTTATAGCAATACATAAGGGCAATCTTAGCATCCGAATAGTGCTGTCCGGTTTTTTTATCTCTGTAAGCGTTCTTCCCTGGATAATTCTTTTGTTGCAAAAAATTCTCAACAAATTTCCGAAGCCAGGACCGGTTTTTTCTGGAGTCCCCTTTATTCATTTTTCGGCGGCGAACAGCCCGGAAAAGAAATCACCGGCTGTCTTTTTTATCTCCTTTGCCGCCCTTTGGGTGCTTACTGGATTTTTTCTTCCTTCTCAGTTGATAGCATCTTCTCCCCTTGAATTCTCATATCTCGACAGTCATACAAGTCCGATTTTCTTTATTGTTATTACGGCTGCGCAATCCTTTGGTTTTTTTATCTTTTGGATGTCGTGTCTTTATTTTCTTTTCTCCCAAAAGACAAAAGACATATTTGCGGCAGCGGCTCCCATACTGCTTATGCTTGCCCTCTGTAATGTTTTTCTGTTCACGGGAAATTACGGTCTCATTTCCGTTAATCTTGTCTTTAATTCATCGGTTGGCCACAACTTGTCGGACATTATGCGCAATCTTGCCATTTTGTTTGTTATCGCCCTTTTTATCCTCGTTCTCCTTTTTGTGGATAAACAGAAAATTATAACTGCTGTAGCAGGATTATGTTTGTTTTCCCTTACCGGCCTGTCGGTCTATAATATTTTTTCAATACAAAGCAAATATATGGCATCACGGGAATACCGCACCGCCGATACTTCCGAATTATCCGAAGTGCAACCTATTTTTGAGCTGTCAAAAACAGGGAAGAACACCATTATTATCATGCTTGACCGGGCAATTAGCGTCTTTCTTCCCTATATTCTTGATGAAAGTCCTGAACTTTATACCCTATATAAAGGCTTTACCTATTATCCGAATACCGTTTCGTTTAATGGATATACCAGAATGGGCTCTCCTCCTATTTTCGGCGGTTATGAATATACCCCCTTGGAAATAAACAAGCGAGACCAGATTCCCGTTGTTGCAAAACACAACGAATCCCTGTTGATGCTTCCCCGTATTTTTTCCGAAGCAGGTTACTCGGTAACGGTTACCGATCCTCCTTATCCAAATTACAGTGAAAAAGAAGATTTGCGTCTATACAGCGAATATTCCGGAGTCAGGGCGCTTATTACCGATTCTGTTTATACGAAGCAGTGGATAAAAGAGCATAATATGAATTTTCCCTCAACAAGTGATATTTTGGAACGGAATCTTTTTTGGTATAGTATTTTTAAGATTAGTCCCCTGGCTTTCCGGCAGGGTATTTATTTGCATGGAAATTGGTGCGCTCCGGTATCATCACAGTCAATGACCTTAACCCTTAATGGTTATTCGGTATTGGATTATTTGCCTGAACTTACCGGAATAACCGATAGTGCAACACATGCTGCTCTTATCATGGTCAACAATACCACCCACGAGGGGTCATACTTACAAGCTCCCGAATACCGGCCCAAACTGAATGTAACTGACTATGGGACAAGCCCTTTTAAGAAAGAGGTGGCATATCACATCAATGCGGGGGCATTAAAGCGGCTTGCCGATTGGTTTGAGTATTTAAAAGAACAGAACCTTTACGATAATTCCCGTATTATCTTGGTCTCCGATCACGGTCCTGAGTCGAACTATGTTACAAAAACGAAACTTCCCTTTAATGTGGATCAATTCAATCCTTTGTTGCTGGTAAAGGATTTTTATGCAGATGGGGATTTGCAGACCGATATGACCTTTATGTCCAACGCGGATGTACCCTATCTTGCCTTAAAAGATCAGATCGAAAAACCGGTAAACCCGTTCACCGGGAACGATATTACCATGGAAACAAAAAACTCTCCATTATATATAGCAATATCTGGCAGTATTCATCTATCGGTTCCCGGATTAACCCTTTTTACCCTTGATCCCCAAAAAGATTACTATGTCCATGATACTATTTTTGATCCCGCAAACTGGGAAAAGGTGGAAAATTGACCCTGTTTTTACTTTACATTGACCCGGGAACGGGCAGTATGCTTTTTTCGATACTAATAGGCGCGGCGGCAACGGCCTATTTTCTGGCTCGCGCACTCATCATTAAAGCGAAAGTGTTTTTTTCCGGGGGCAGAGTCAAAGCGGCATCCGGTATGTTGCCTTACGTGATTTATTGCGAGGGATTGCAATATTGGAATGTGTTTAAGCCAATACTTGATGAATTTGAAAAACGGGAATTGTCGCTGGCCTACTTGACTTCCGCGGAAAATGATCCGGTATTTCAGGCGGGTTATCAATACATAAAGCCGGAATATATCGGCGAGGGCAACAAGGCTTTTGCGCGGCTCAATTTATTGCAAGCGCGGATTGTTCTCATGACGACACCCGGACTTGATGTCTATCAGTTGAAGCGGTCGAAAGGTGTTGCGCATTACGCGCATATTTTGCATATGCCGAGCGATGCGACGTTATACCGGTTGTTTGGGCTGGATTACTTTGATTCCGTGCTGTTGACGGGCGATTATCAGGCGCAAGATATTCGGACGCTTGAAAAAATGCGGGATATTCCCGAAAAACAACTGGTAACGGTGGGTTGCACGTATCTTGATGTATATGATGAAAAAATGTGCGGTATTTCCAGTGAAAATGGCCATCCTTTTACGGTGCTTGTCTCGCCGTCGTGGGGAAAGTCCGCGCTGCTCTCCCGTTACGGTGAAAAACTGCTTGATCCCCTGGCGCGGACGGGGTGGCGAATTATTGTGCGTCCGCATCCGCAGTCAAAAAAATCGGAAAGCGCCTTGCTTGACAGACTTACCCAAAAGTATAAGGATAAAGAAAATGTCGAGTGGGATTACGCGCGCGAGAATATTTATTCTCTCGCAAAGGCCGATATTATGATTTCTGATTTTTCGGGGATTATTTTTGATTATGCGTTTCTGCGTGACAAACCGGTTATGTATGTAAATCAGGGCATGGATTTACGGCCTTATGACGCCGATGATATTTGTTCGGACGGGACGGGAAATACCGATATACAAAAGCTGTGGCAATTTGCCGCATTGTCGCAATTCGGCATAGAACTAAAAGAAGAGATGTTTGAACATATTGGTGATGAAATAAAAAAAGCGTTGGACAGTGCCGCATTAAAGGCGGCGCGGCAAAAAGCGAAAGACGAGGCGTGGATGTTTCGGGGCGAGGCAGGCAGAAAAGCCGCCGAATTTATGATCTCTGTTGTCGATTCTGTTGTCGAAAAACATAAGGAGGCTTGATTTGTTTACCGATGTTCTTATTCTTGCGGGTGGTGTCGGCGAGCGGTTGTGGCCGGCTTCAACGATTGAAAAGCCCAAACAGTTTATCCGCTTATTCGGCGGCGTGAGTTTTTTTCAGGAAACATTGCGCCGCGCTTTTTTGCTGGATGTTCCCGGTAAAATTATTATTATAACCCGAAAAAACTGGATACATTTGGTGCTTGAAGATATTCAGGCGTTAATGGAAACCGATACTGGCGACAAAAAAATACCGCCGGATAAATTGGTTGTTATCGGCGAACCGTGCGGAAAAAACACCGCGCCCGCGCTGGCTCTCGTTTCCCGCTATTTGCTGGATGCCCGAAAAAATAATGCGGAATCGGATGTGCCGAATGTACTGGTTTTTCCCAGCGACCATATTATAACCGGTATGGATAATTTTTTGGCGGATGTTGAAACAGCGTCCGGCTTTTCCGCGCAGAATAATATTATTGTATTCGGCATTCCGCCCCATAGCCCTGAAACTGGTTTTGGTTATATGGAAGCGGGTGAAAGCACCGATAATAAAGAGGTGTATAAAATTGCAAGTTTCAAAGAAAAGCCCGACGCGAATACCGCTGCCGAATATGTGTCATCGGGCGCATACTATTGGAATTCGGGGATATATGGATTTAGGGCTGATTTTTATTTGAGGGAATTATCCGAATACGCGCCGGATGTTTTTCGTGCGTTTGATATTAATACAAAAGATATTCAGGCGGATAATAACGGTTATGCGTACATTTTGCGTGATTCGGATATTATAGACACAGCGTACAAAAACGCGCCGTCTATTTCGATTGACTATGCGGTAAGCGAAAAGAGCGAAAAAGTAGTCATGGTAAAAGCCGCATTCGGCTGGGACGACGCGGGAACGTGGGATTCCGTGTCAAAATATGAAGAGGCGGCTTTCGGCCTTTTTGGGGAAACGGATTCCAAAAATAATTTTGTATGTTCCGATGTACCGGTCGCGCTTTGCGGCGTTGAGAATTTATGCGTAATTATTAAAAATGGTAGGGCATTGGTAATGAAAAAAGGTCATGGTAACGAAATAAAGAAAATACTGGAGAAAGGAGTTTGATATGCAGGCAATGATACTGGCAGCGGGAATGGGAAACCGTCTCGGCAAATACACTCAAAACAACACAAAATGTATGCTGCCGCTGAACGGCAGGACGCTTGTTGAAAGGGCACTGGACGCCATATCCAGCGCAAATATTCATAAATGCGTTATTGTCGCCGGTTACAAGAAAGAAAATGTCGTTTCCTTTTTGGGAAACAGATATAAAGATGTCGATATTGAATATGTATTTAACGATGTATACAACAAAACCAACAATATATATTCGCTTTATCTCGCGAAAGATTATCTTTTGAAAGATGATACGCTGCTTTTGGAAAGCGATTTGATTTTTGAAGACAGCTTGGTTCGTGATATGGTTGCATCCCCTAATGCGACTGTTGCCGCAGTTGCGAAATGGGAAGCGTGGATGGACGGGACGGTTGTCGAGCTTTCCGGTGATAATGAGATTCTCGCCTTTATTCCTAAAAAAGCGTTTTCATATGATAAAAAAGAAATGTACTATAAAACGGTCAACATGTATAAATTCTCAAAGGATTTTTCCGCGCATATTTATGTGCCGTTTTTGGAAGCGTACACGCAGGCGATGGGGAATAACGAGTACTACGAGCAGGTTTTGCGCGTTATAGCGACGCTCGATAAATGCGATTTGAAGGCGTTTGTCCTTTCGGGGCAAAAGTGGTATGAAATTGACGATGCGCAGGACAAAGATATTGCCGAGGTTCTGTTTGTGGACAACAATGGCAAAAGCCTGGATTTAATGGCGCGGCGTTACGGCGGTTATTGGCGTTTTCCAAAACTGCTTGATTTTTGCTATCTGGTTAATCCGTATTTTCCGACTCCGCAGATGAGTACCGAGATAAAATCGTATTTTGATGTTTTACTGACAGAATATCCATCCGGTTTGAATGTGCAGAATCTTTTGGCCGCAAAATTGTTTAATCTTGACGAAGCGCATGTTTTGGCGGGAAACGGCGCAGCGGAATTAATTCGTGGACTCTCGCTTTCTCAGGTTTTATCCGGTACGATTGGGATTGTATATCCGACTTTTAATGAATACGCGGAGAGTCTTTTGCGGAATCCCACTATTCGTTTGGTTGCGTATACGCCTGAGAATTTTAGTTATAACAAGGAAGATTTAATCGCGTTTTCCGCTGAATGCGCCGCGCTAGTTTTGATTAATCCGGATAACCCAAGCGGTAATTATATATGCCGCAATGACGTACTTTCCCTTGCCGCATATCTCCAAACGCAAAATAAATTATTGATTCTTGACGAATCCTTTGCCGATTTTGCGGATGCGGAAGATGAGCCCACACTGTTAAAACAGGAGATTTTGGCCGCTTATCCGAATATGATCGTTATTAAGAGTTTGAGCAAAAGTTACGGGATTCCTGGAATACGGCTCGGTGTGCTGGCCTGCGGGGACAAAAAAATCATCGAAGCTGTCCGCAAGAATATATCGATTTGGAATATTAACTCATTTGCAGAATATTTTCTGCAAATTATCGGCAAGTATCAAAAAGATTATAAAGTGGCATGTGAAAGAATTATGACCGAGCGGGCACGTTTCAAAACGGAGTTGGAAAAAACCGGCCTTTTTGACGTGTATCCCTCGCAGGCAAATTATTTTCTTTGCCGTCTAAAAAACGGCATGAGTGCCCGCAACTTTGCGGAGACACTTCTGAACGAACAAAATATATTTATTAAAGATTTAAGCGGAAAAAATGGCATTCCTTCCGCTTCATTTATTCGCCTTGCGGTACGCGATCAGAAAGACAACGACGTTTTCATCGCATGTATGGCGAAATTTAGGGAGAATGTTGCGCCCCCCCCCCCCGCTTTCCCGAAACTAATCATAGACATTTCGTATCTAGCACTCTGGAAATATTGTGCTTCTACTCAGGAAAGATACCGAGGAAAAAACTGCGAAAATCTGTGGTTCATGCGCCTACATGGGGGCTCACCCCTTGGGGGTGCCGGAGTCTGCGCAAGGGATTGGAGGGGTTTAGCCACGGCGTAGCCGGGGCCGGAGCGCGTGAGCGCGGAGCCCCGCAAAGCCCGGTTTTTTGCGGAGCAAAAAATGCGCCCAAATTTTGTTATTTATAAAGAAAAGAATTGAAATTAAGAATTACCATTGGAGAAAGGCTTAATATGCGGACAATAATTTTGACGACGAGAATAGGAAATTGTCCCGGTAAAATTTCCAAAAACATTATTGAATCTTATTCTTTCAAACAATTACCATTGGAGGTTTCATGAATTCGCTTATTTATCTTGGCATGAGGGGCGATATAATTCACCCCGGCATTATCAACATTATTCGGGAAGGCGCAAAAAGAGGCGAGCTTCTTGTCGGTTTATTGACGGATTCCGCAATCGCGAATCATAAACGTCTGCCGTATTTAACGTATGAACAGCGAAAATCCGTAATTGAAAATATTAAAGGCGTTTCGCGTGTCGTTCCGCAGGAAGAATGGAGCTATGTTTCCAATTTGCGCAAATGGAAACCGGGTGCGATAATTCATGGCGACGATTGGAAAACCGGGCCCTTGCAAAAAGAACGCGACGATGTTTTTGCGGTTATGGCGGAACTCGGCGGCGAAGTAATTGAAATTCCCTATACTGCGGGCGTTAATTCCAGCGCGTTAAATAATGCGATTCGAGAGGTTGGGACAACGCCGGATATTCGGCTCGGAATGTTGAGGAGGCTCATCGAAAACAAGAAAATTGTGCGTATTATGGAAGCGCATTCGGGACTTTCCGGTTTAATTATTGAAAATTGCGAGATGATTAAGGAAGACGGTCTGCATAGTTTTGATGGTATGTGGTCGTCCAGTCTGACGGATTCGACATGCAAGGGAAAACCCGATATTGAAGCGGTGGATTTGACGGCCAGATTGCAGAGCATGACCGATATTCTGGAATGCACGACAAAGCCGGTTATTTTTGACGGTGACACTGGCGGAAAACCCGAACATTTTGTTTTTACGGTTAAAACGCTTGAACGGAACGGTATTTCAGCCGTTATTATTGAAGATAAGGTTGGATTAAAAAAGAATTCTCTTTTTGGGACGGATGTCAAACAGGAATTGGCCGAAATTGACGACTTTTGCGCGAAAATTGCCGCAGGTAAACGGGCGCAGGTAACACGCGATTTTATGATTATCGCTCGGCTTGAAAGTTTGATCGCGGGTTTTCCCGTATCGGATGCGTTGCAAAGGGCGGATGCTTATGTAAAAGCGGGGGCGGACGGCGTAATGATTCACAGCAAGGAAAAAACAGGCGAGGATATAAAAGAGTTTTGTGAGAAATTCCGGGCCGCGCATAAACATATTCCCATTGTACTTGTTCCTACGACGTATAATACATGGACTGAAAAAGAATTGGCGGGATGGGGAGCAAATATTATTATTTACGCAAATCACATGCTTCGCGCTTCCTATCCGGCAATGGTAAACGCGGCAAATTCGATTCTCGAAAACGAGCGGTCGTTTGAGGCCGATTCGTTCTGTATGCCGATAAAGCAAATTTTGGAATTAATTCCGGGCGGGAAATAACAGGGGAAAATAATGATAGAAACTTCTTTTTTTTATGATGAGCTGCTTAAACAAAACACGGATTTTTTTGCGGGTGTTCCTGATTCCCTTTTAAAAAGTTTTTGCGCGTATATTGCCGATAACGCCGCCGATAAAAAATATATCATTACGGTAAATGAAGGGTCGGCGATTGCGCTTGCTTCCGGTTATCATCTTGCGACGGGAAAAATCCCGCTTGTTTTTATGCAGAATTCCGGTCTGGGCAACGCGGTAAATCCGTTATTGTCGCTGGCCGATGGTGATGTCTACCGGATTCCGCTTGTTCTGGTCATCGGCTGGCGCGGTGAGCCCGGCGTTCATGATGAGCCGCAGCATATAAAGCAGGGGAGGGTGACCCGCGAATTGCTTGACGCGATGGAAATTCCTTATGTTATTTTGGCGAAAGACGAAGAGGGCGCAAAAAAACAAATCGCCGAATGTTATGCCCATATTGCCCGTACCGGTGCGGTTTTCGCGTTTTTGGTGCAAAAAGATACGTTTTCGCCGTATAAAATGAAAAAAAGGCAGGATGACGAAGCATTGATGAGCCGCGAGGAGGCAATAGAAACGATTGTAAATGCGCAGGCGGAAAATCGGAATGGAAAGGCGGGGATTATCGTTTCCACGACCGGCATGGCTTCGCGTGAATTGTATGAGCTGCGCGAAAAATACGGCATGGGACACGAGCGTGATTTTCTTACCGTGGGATCGATGGGCCACGCTTCGCAGATTGCGCTGGGAATTGCCCTGCAAAAACCGCAGCTTCCGGTTACGATTCTTGACGGTGACGGCGCGGTTTTGATGCATTTGGGTGGAATGGCGACGCTTGGCGCGGAAAAACCGGACAATATCCGGCATATTGTGCTGAATAACGGCGCACATGATTCTGTCGGCGGCCAGCCTACGATTGCAGATGCGGGGCCAATTGACTTATGCGGCATTGCGCGTTCCTGCGGTTACGAGCAGGTTTTTTGTGTCAGGACAAAAGACGAATTAAAGCGTGTTTTAAATGACGGAAAGAACGGCCTCACGTTTATTGAAATAAAAGTAAAAAAAGGGGTGCGGAATGATTTGGGCCGCCCGCAGTCAACGCCTGAGGAAAATAAAGCCGCGCTTATGCGTTATATGAGACAGTTTTGAATGCTAGCGGTCGGCAATACGGTGACACAGGTTTTATCAATAGCACTTGAATCTTATGATGAATCGGAATAAGAATATTCTAAAATAAAATTGCGTACAGGCGGGATGTCGCATAACAGTCTGTATGCGTTCCGCGTCCGTTGAGTGGCTCCAGGGTTCCGGTCGGCTAGGTCATTCCGCTACGCTGGAACGTCAAATATGGCGCAACGTTAGGCAACATTGGGTCTAGAACGTATTAAGAAAATGTACAAAAACATAGTTGACATAATAAAAAGAAGAGGATAAAATCTAAACATGGAACTTAATATTCCTTCAAAATATCGAAAAGATATTGAAATTGCAACAAATTTGCTCAAAAATGAAGGTTGTCAATCTGTTTTTCTCTTCGGTTCGTTGGTTTCAGGAAAAATACATGAAGATTCTGATATAGATATTGGTATTAAAGGACTCCCCAAAGGAAAATTCTTTGAAGTATATTCAAGGTTATATTTTGACATAGAAAATAAAATTGATTTAATGGATTTTGACATAAATTTTGATTTTTATTTAATGCTCGATAAAATAGGTGAGGTTGTTCAAATTGGATGAGAATGTAAAAATAAAAATTGAACATGAAGTTTCACGGATAGAAAGATTATTAGAAGATGTAAAACCTTTATTGGATTTATGTAAGATAAAGGATCCTGATATTATAGAAATGACAGCGGCTGCTCAGGTATTACATTCGTTTTACAATGGTGTGGAAAGTGTTATTGTATTGTTTTTTAAGTGTTTTGATGAAAAATTACCCAATGACTTTAAATGGCATAAAACATTATTTGAGATGGCGTTTTGAAACAATTCAAAGAATGTAAAAATTATCAGAGATGATATAAAAAAGAAACTGGAAAAATATTTATTATTTAGGCATTTTATAAGACATTCGTATAGTTCGGAATTAAATTGGAGTGAAATGGAACAATTAATAAAAGAGATTGAGAATATATGGAAAATGATAAAAAATGATTTTGAACTATTTATAAAAAATAATTAAAAATGCCCAGATTTCGCATAACAATCCAAACATGTTTCACCATCGCGTTTAGCGGTTCCGGGGTCTCATTCGCCCAGACTGGTTGCGACTCCCACACCTAAACATCCATATTGGCCTTGGCGTATTCCTGCGTACAAACGAATTTGATAGCACTCGTACGGAAAATTCTAATATAACAGGGCTGGAATAATATTATTACGGTAAATGTTAAAAGTACATTTGATTCAATACAAAAAACTAAAGCCTGAACACGACACATGACAAAGCAGTCTGATTAATCAATTCGACTACAGCAATCTTCCCCGCCTACATCTTCAAAGATTTTCCAGTCCGCCATCCTTTCCAAAACGTTCTTATTCTTTCCGGTTTCTCTGCTGTTTCGGGCGATCTTTGGCGGCGTGGTCTGGTTCGGCTTTTCGCATTGGAAAAATTGCGATATAATCCATTCTTTTTTCGGGCGGCTTCGCCGTAGCGACCCCGGCGCAATTCCACGTACGTTACCGTGCGTGTCGAGCAGACCGCTTTGCGAATCGTCCGCTTTTGCGGATAGTTGTTTTGTCAGGCAGGCTTGTTTCTTACCGGTATTCTTAGCACTGTTTTTAATTTTTCTTTTTCAACTTTACGGTAATCCGATAGATATATTTCGTGATGATGCCGTTCCCCGCTTATATCGTTTGTCAAATTATTTTCTTCTATATACTTTTCTATCATGGCTATTGTTTTGGGTTCGTCGTCGAATGAACCGATGTGCAAGCATTGAACACACATTCCTTCTTTGAGTTTTAGATATTTTGCTTTTTCTGTATTTATTCTTTTTTTGTTTGCAGCTTCAGTACAAGCCCAGTCAAATATCGTTTTATTGACAAATTCGGGTAGCCGTATTACCGCCGTCCATAAATATTTTGATTTGTTTCTTGCGTCTTCTTTATTTTCAATCGTCCAAAAACCTTCAAGCGGAGGAACGACATAATCAAAATATCCTTCCGGCGTATTTTGTTTCTTTTTACTCATTTTTATGGTATATTGAATACTATACAGTATTTCTATGGCCTTTCCAAATTCCCCGTCTTTGTCATTTGGATCGCCTTTTCCATCAACCGCCACAAAAGCCATTTCGGGAACGTTTATTGTTACGGGAGCGGTCTTCGGTAAATATAAATCTTTGTATTCTTTTTTATAGTCCAAAATGCCTGTCATACAATCCTCCATCTGTTTTATTTTTGTCAAACATACTCATATTGGGGATATTGTTGTTTCAAATATGAAATATGTTTTGTCCATGTCTCGTTATCTAATTCTTTTATATCCTGCACTTTAACAACAAGTTTGCCGTTTGCAAACGCTTCTTCATAGCCCCATTGAAAACCCGCTAAAAAGGACAGCTTTTTATCATTCATTCTTGACGGTATATCGACGAGATACGTATAAGCGGTCCATTTGCCTTTAACATGCCCGTTCAAATTATTGCAGGGGGCGTCGTAAAATTCGGCGGGATGGCCGTATGCCGCATAAATGCAATCAGGTTTGATTGAATCAATGGACAGCTCGTTTTCGTCGGGCTTTTCAAGCGATTCGGAAGAAAAATATTCTCTTTGGACAAGCTGTATCCACCCGCATAGCCGTCGGTATCCTGTGTTGGGCATATTCTTGACGCGAGCGTGAACCGTGGGATATCCGATGCAAAGGCGGGGATCAAACGGTAAATCCAATAAAGCGTCAAAACCGCTCTCTTGGGCGTTTTCATTTGTTTTGTAAACAATCTCGATTGTATTTTGTATACCTCTTAAACTAAACGCTATATGAATAATCTTGTTCACCTCTATTCTCCACTGCTATTTTTTATTCGATACTGTTTCAAAACAGGCTCACTCCCTTAATATCTTTTCCATGGGCTTTCCTTTTGCCAATTCATCAATTAGTTTATCCAGCCAACGAATCTTTTGCATGAGTTTATCTTCAATTTCTTCTACGCGATAGCCGCATATTTTACCGGTGATTTTGGCGGTATTTGAATTTATTTGCGGCGCCTGCGCAAAGAACGTCTCAATATCATTGTTTTGATCGATTTGTTGCTGTAATGTTTGTTGATTGTATCCTGTTAACCAGCAAATGACGGTATCTACCTCTGTTTTTGCGCGTCCTTTCTTTTCCGCTTTTTGGATATAAAGCGGATAGACGCTTGCAAAAGGAGTTGTAAATATTCTTGGTTTTTCCATGATTTTCAATACTATGTCTGATTAAGCGTTTTGTCAATGGTCCGCAGATTACGCAGATTACGGGCGACATGGTTTGCTGGTCCGGCGTACTTTCGGGTGAGTCCGCGTAACTGATTACGCGGAATACACACAGCCACGGACCGCACTGACCTCACGGACCCGTGTCTGACAACCCTTGCCGATACCCCGCAAGTCCGCGCAGTGCCCCTGCGGGGGGCGAAAACCCTGCCGGGTTTTCATCCCTTTGCGAATACCACTCCGATTCTGGCCGAGGAATCAGCGGCATGGCAGGCAGAATACCGTCATGCGGCGGCTGTGCTTCCCCTTCGGGCGCGCAATGCCGCCGCATGACGGTATTCTGCCTGCCGGGAACGATGCCGGATTGGGGAGAGGTGAATAGAAGATGAATAAAAGATAGATAAGAGAGTATGTAGAAGATAATCGTAA